>JANLPZ010000175.1:0-65773 GCA_031367535.1 Gemmatimonadaceae bacterium | reverse complement strand
ACGAGCGTCAGCGGCGCGAAGATTCCGTGGCCTGAATAGCCCAGCGTCAGCGCCGACTCGGCCACGTCGGGCATCTGCACTTCGCTGGTCAGGTACAACTGATTGTTCGCGTAGTACGACACGCGATCGAGGGTCACGTTGCCGCGCCGCGTGTACGCCATCGAGCCGTTCACGAACATGCCGTTCTTGCCTTGGAAAGACAGCAGGCCGCGACCCGTCGCACGCTTGGATGACGAGCCGATCGACATCGGGTAGAAGTCCGGCGTGTAGTCGGTCGTCGGCACCGTGCCACTGATGGAGAGAATGCCCTGCAGCATGCCCGACGTCGTGAGCGGCGTATTCAACGCACGGTACTTGAGGCCGACCGTCACGTCCTGGTGACCACTCTGGCCCTGGAGCACACCCTGGCTGGCCTTGGTCGAGACGTACGGCAGCGACGCGATGATGTTGAGCCGATCCGTCACTCCATACGCCGTCATGTAGGTTGCCGACGTCGTCGTCAGTGTGCCGATGTTCCCATTCGAACGTTTCAGCGTGCCTTCCCAGTAGTCGGTCCACTGCTCACGCGTGTACAGCACGCCGGCGCAGAGCACGCGGAACTTCATGAAGTCGGCATCATCAAGAGTCTGCGCACGGACTGGCCCAGCGACGCCAGCGGTCAACACCATCAGCGCGGTGACCATCGACGACGGCACCAGTGCACCGAGCAATCGGCCACGGCGATTCACACGAAAGAATTCCATACGCGAGAATGGGAAACAGAGTGTGCGGTCCACCCGTGAGACTGAATCAGTGGCCGGAGGTAGCCACACGTCGAGCAGACGTTCCGCTGGCGGCTTTCGATTCCACCGCGTGCGGCGCTTCGTTGTCCTGCACGAACTGCACGCAGAGCGCCGCCACGATCATGCAGATGCCGCCCAGCATGACCACGTACAGTGGCGTCTGCGGATTGTCGGCACCGAAGAAGAACCGCGTGATCGGACCGAAGAACAGCGCAGCAAAAATTTCCGGCAGCACGATGAAGAAGTTGAACACACCCATGTACACACCCATCCGTTCGACGGGCAGCGCACTCGAGAGCATCGCGTACGGCATCGACAGGATTGACGCCCACGCGATGCCGACACCGATCATCGACAGGATCAGCATGTTGGGCTCGTGAATGACCCACACGCTGAGCAGGCCGAGTGCGCCGCAGAGCAATGCACCGGTGTGGACGGTCTTGCGACTGGTGGCGGCGGCGAGTCGTGGCAACACGAGCGCGACGAGGAAGCAGGTGATCGAGTAGAACGCGAACACGGTGCCGCCCCACGCGGCGCCCTTCTCATACAGCTCCGACTTCACGTCCACAGCGCCGAAGACATGGCGCGCCGTCGCCGGCACGAAGAAGATCCACATGCAGAAGAGGCCCATCCACGTGAACAGCTGCACGACAGCCAGTTGCCGCATCGTGGCCGGCATTTCACGAATTGCCACCATCACTTCCGAGGCCATCGCACCGATGCCGTGTTTCTCGGCCTTCGCGCGGTTGAACGCTTCCAGGTCTTCGGGCGGGAACTCGTCGGTCGTGAAGACCGTCCACAACACGCACAGCAGGAACACGACCGCACCGGCCTGGAACGAATATTTCACCGCCAGGGGAATGCCACTCGGTGTGCTCCCAACCACACCGAACTTGCCTAACACCCACGGCAGTGCATTCGCGAAGCTGGCGCCGATGCCGATCATCAGGGACTGCATCACGAAACCGGCCGTGCGCTGCGAGGCGACGAGTTTGTCGGCGACGAACGCGCGGAACGGCTCCATCGAGATGTTGATCGAGCCGTCGAGAATCCAGAGCAGACTGGCCGCCATCCAGAGCGACGTCGATGTCGGCATGAAGAACAGCGCGATCGACGCGAGCACGGCGCCGGTGAGGAAATACGGTCGACGCCGACCGAGTCGGCCCCAGGTGCGATCACTGAGTGCGCCGATGATCGGCTGCACGATGAGTCCCGTGAGCGGCGCCGCCAGCCAGAGCAGCGGCACTTCATCCGGTTTGGCGCCGAGCCGCTCATACACGGCTGACATGTTGGCAAGCTGCAGGCCCCAACCGAACTGGATGCCAAGGAACCCGAAGCTCATGTTGAAAAGCTGCCAGAAATTCAGGCGCTTTCGCTCCATCGGGAAGCCTGCGTTGCGAGTCACGTGCGTAACCCCCGCAGCGGGCTGCGGAGGGTTCCTTGCCAGACGTCGGCGAGGACTGTGAGGGGAGAATCTGGTTACCGTGCTGAGCGTTGTGAAGCGCGGCACCGCGAAGAATTCATCTGGCGTTCACGTTCCGCCCGGAGGGCACGGGTCGGCTGGACAGGCAGGTTCTGGCCGCCGCGACTATTTTGACCGGCATGCCTCCTCTTTCGCCGTACCGATCCCTTCCCGTCGAGCGCCGCGTCGCGCTCGTGACCTACGAAATCAAGACGCAGAAGGAGGCCCGGACGCTCTTCATCCAGCGCCTCGTGGCCCGCGGTGGCGGGTTCCGCCCGGCGTCGTTTCAGAACTGGCCTGCCGAACGATTGGCGCAGGAGGTCGTGCGCCTGAAGGTCGAGTCAGCGCAGGACGAGCTGGGACTGATGCAGACGCTGTATGTGGATCTCGAGCCGACGATTCAGTCCACATTCCTCGACGCGGCCGGTGTGACGCACGCGAACGGCCGGATCGACGAGGATGCGGAGCCGCCATACTGCAGCGCCGAGTCGGTCAAGGCGGGCGCCGACGCGGCGATCGCGCAACATGGTGATGACGGCGTGCGCTATCTCCGCACGATTCATCGCTATGCGGCGGAGTCGTGGCCCGGGCTCGACGCGATCCTTGCCGGGCTCGAGGCGCCTCCGGCGGCATAGCCACGCCTTCGGCGACACAGCCACGCCTCACGTGGTCGACGGCGCCATCGCTGGTGATCGCGACGGCGCTTCGTTCATTGGCGCATCATTTGGCCATCGGCATGGTCACTGATGCCGGCGGGCCCATTGGCGCCGTGCGAAACGCTATCGCCGGCCGATCGAGCAGAATCGGCGCTTTGCCCTGCGTGATATGCCAGAAGCGATTCATCGTCAGCGACGGATACGCCGTGCGGATGCGCGCGCTGTCAGGCCACTGCACGCGCACGTCGGTGATGCGCGTCGCGGCACCGAGTCCGACATGCAACTGCAGCGGACCGGCGCCAAATGATCCACCAGTCCCGATGGTGCGATGGATCGATCGCGTCGCCCCGTTCGCGTCGGTCACCACGATCTCGACACGCGCGCCAATCGCGGAACGGTTCGCCGTCGTGCCTTCGAGCTGGAGATTGAGCCACGCAGTCTTCGGCCACCCCGGATTCTCGAACAGCACACTGGTCGCGAGATCACCCTGATACGCACCGCCGATGACCTCGAACACATCTTCGTCGCCATCACGATCGAGATCCGCGAACGCGACCGCATGGCCCTTCTGCAGATGGCCGAATCCGCCGGGCAGCGTGACCTCCTCGAAACGTGCACCGCCGACGTTGCGGAACATGCGATTCGGAATCACGGAGCGCAGATCGGGATTCCCGGTGCCGATGTAGAAGTCGAGAAATCCGTCGTTGTCGAGATCCCCGAAATTGCTGCCCATCGCGAAGATCACCTTGCCCGTCAGGCCGACCGTCGCGGTCACGTCTTCGAAGGTGCCGTCGCCCTTGTTTCGATAGAGGCGCGGATCTTCGTACGTCACATCAACTCCGCTGACACGCACGGACAGTGGCAGGCCGAGTTCCTCACGGGCGACCATCTCGTGCATGGCGGCATTGACGTCGTAACTCGGCACGAAGATGTCGTCGCGGCCGTCGTTGTCGAAGTCCCAGAACCAGGCGGGGAATGACGCGATCGGCTTCTGCACACCGGCCGACGCCGCGACGTCCTCGAAGCGCCAGGTGTCGATCGAGGTGCCGCCCTTGTTGATGAACAGTTTGTTGCGGCCGTAGATCACCGACAGGTAGAGATCGGGCAACCCGTCGTTGTTGACGTCGCCCCACGTGGCACCCTTCACGAAATCATCGACGTCGATGCCGACCTTCGCCGAGACTTCGGTGAACGTGCCGTTGCGATTGTTGAGGAACAGCTTCGAGCGGTGCGACGGGCCACCGTTCAGTTTCGCGTACGACTCATATCCGACGAAAAGGTCCAGATATCCATCGAGGTTGAAGTCGCGCCAGGCCGCCGTGTTGGTCGGGCCGTAGGACAGCAGCCCCGCCCCGATCGTCACGTCCTCGAAGGTGCCGTCGCCCTTGTTCCGCAGCAGCGACAACGGAAACGGGCCGCTCTCGCGCATCCAGGCGCCACGCATCACGAGGATGTCCACATCGCCGTCGTTGTCGTAGTCGGCGTGTGTCGTGTTCAAGCCACCGACGATACCCGTCAGCCCCGACGACGCGCTGCGATCCGTGTACCCACCCTTGCCGTCGGCAATCAACAGATGCGCGGGGTCATTCAAGCCCCACGCCGTCGTGAATACATCGAGCAGCCCGTCGCCATTGAAATCGTCGACGTCGACGCCGCCGGCGAGACCAGTGACCGCCAGGCCGACGTTGAACGCGACGTTGTGATACTCAGGAAATCCGACCCCCGTGGAGACTGGTGCCAGATTCCGGATCAGGTACTGCGGCGGAACACCGGCCGGATATTGCCCCAGCTGCAGATAGGCGAGGTTGAGCAGCCACTGCGAACCACGATCATCGGGATACTGGTGCAGAATTTTCGTGTAGCGCTCGATCGCACCGCGCGCACCCTCCTGCTTCGTGTGCCGCGCGCCGCCCTTGAGCGGCAGGATGCAGATGTTCGCCGCCGGATTGTCAAGGCAGTTCTGCTGCTCGCCAAGTCGCATGTACGCAATCGCGATCAGGTCGAAGAACGGCTTCTGATGCGGCGCGATGCTGTCCCACGAAATGCCCGCATCCTTGATCAGGCTTTCGAGTCCATCGATCGCTTCCTGCGTGCGACCGGCCTTGAGGCGCTCTTCGGCGAGGCGAAAGCGCGGCTCCAAGGTCTGTTGTCCGGTGAGCCCCGTGAGTTCGCGCCCGACGGCGGCGGCGCGCTCCCGATTGAGAAACGGATTCGCCTCCGGCTTCGCGATGGCACGGGCGTAGATCGCGGCCAGGGTGTCGGCCATGCGTTGCGTCTCGCCGAGCACCGGTCCGATCTGATCGGCCGCCTGTGGCGGTGGTGCTGACTTGGTGCACGCAGAGACAACCAGCAGCAGTACAGCAGCAGCTCCGCGCGCAGACCGCATTAGTAGCGCGCCGTTGCCGGCTGGAACGTGCGCCAGCTGTGCCAGAATTCCTGACTGGCGTTGATCGGCGCAAGCGTGCCTGCTGGCCCTTTGCCGTTCAGTGCGTACGCCGTTTGCGCACTCACCAGCGAGTCGCCACGCAGCGCGAACTGTGTGGCAGCGTCCGGGCGCCGGAACGCGAAGTAACTGACCGTGTCCGGGCCGAGAGCCAGCACGATCGGAACGCCACCAACGGAATCGTTGATGACACGTTCGCGGCGCAGACGCTTCCAATCGTAGGCTTTCGCAGCACCGCCCTGTGCCACACCAACGACCCACGACTTGTCGTGCCACGACGCGGTATCGGTCCCGGTCAGGCCACCTTTCTTCGTGCCGCGCTCATACGCGTAGTCCTTCGCGTATTCACTGGTGAACGTCGGATCGGCCTGCATCACGAGTGTCTGCGGATGCAATTTCATCCACTGCTTGAGCGACACCTGCACACTTGGCAGCTCCGGCATCGCGGCGCCCTTGCGCGGACCGATGATCGCTTCGCCATTGGCCTGGCGCCACCAGCTGCCGGTGGTGCGATCCTCGAACATGGCGTTGAAGTGATCCATGCCGACGAGACGGAACGACTCCAGTGAATCGTGCACCGTCGGTCGGAAGACACGACCCGTGCGACAGACCGTGCAGTAACTCACCAGGATCGGCTTGCCGGCGAGTGTGTCGCGCACCTGATGGTGATAGCCGATGTATTGCAGCGGATAGGCGCGCGCCTGGCCGTCCATCTCGATGCCGACGACGAGACGATCCGGCGCCACCTTGTTGGCCGATGCCGGTTGCATGTTCACGACCGTCGGCTGCAGGAACATGTGATCGGCAGCCATCTGGAAGTTGAACGCGTACGTCACGCCGGCAACCGCGAGCAACGCCACCGGCACGAGGTACTTCAAACGCCCCGGCGTGCGCCAGGCTGGCATCACACCAGCCAGCACCATCAATCCGAACACCGCGCGCGCGGCCCACCGCCATTGGTAGAGTGCGTATGCCAGCTCGATGCTGCGCATCCGCTGACTGCCTGGCATCGGCATGACGAAATACACGAGTGCGATCTCGAGCACCGCGAGTCCGATCGCGCCGATCCAGAACACCACCATCATCGCACTTCACCCATCCGTGCGAGTGCGAGCGCGACACCATTCGTCCAGCCGAAGCCGTCCTGCGTCGGATATTCACCGCCACCCGCCGGTCGCGTCAGGTCGAGCACATCGTACTTTTCTGTCATCTTGCCGACGGCCGCGTACGTGCGACGATTGAGCGCGAGCCAGCGCTCGCGCGCCATGTCGGCCAGATCGGCGCGGCCATACCGACGCACACCTTCCATGCCGATCCACTGCAGCGGCGGCCATCCGTTCGGTGCATCCCACTGCTGGCCGGAGCGAATCAGCGTGGTCACGAATCCACCCGGACGCAGGAAATCACGCTCCAGTCGCGCAGCGACCGCTTTGCCCTGCTCCTGCGACGCGAGCCCGAAGAACAGTGGTGCCGCCGCGGCCATCGTGGGGCGATCGGTGACGCGTTCACCCGTCTTCCAGCGCACGTCGTAGAAGAAACCACTCTTCGCATCCCACGTGGCTGCCATCAGCGCCCTCTGCCTCGCGGCAGCGGCGGCATCGAACTTTGCCGCGACGAGCGAATCGCCGGCGGCGTGCCGCTGGCGACGGAATGCCGCGATCGTGCGCTCGGCATGGTAGAGCAGACTATTCAGGTCGATCGGTGCGAGGTCCGTCGTCTCGAGCGTGCGCAGATCGGTGGTGTCACGCATCCAGCGGCTGGAGAAATCCCAGCCACTTTCAGCGGCCGCGCGAATGTTGCGATAAAGCGGCGCGCGCTTTGCTTCGGGTACCGAGGCACCGAGCAGAAAGTCTTCGCGATACGACTCCGGGCGCGGTTCCGGGCGATCATCCCAGTAGCGATTGAGCAGTGCACCGTCGCGCATACGCACGGCACGACGATTCGCTTCGCCCGGTGCCAGCACCGCGGCGCCGTCCATCCAGAACGCATACTCCGCTTCCATCGCATCGAGATACTTCATCGCTTGCGTGGTATCGGTCGCGGTGGCGTACAATCCGACCATGGCCGCGAAATACGGCGGCTGACTGCGGCCCAAGTAATACGTGCGATTGCCGTTCGGAATGTGACCGACCGTCGTGATCAGATTCGCGAAATTGTCGAGCATATTGCCCACCAGATCGGTGCGCTTGCTGTCGATCAGGCCGAGCATCGTGAAATACGAGTCCCAGTAGTAGACCTCGCGGAATCGTCCGCCGGGCACCACATACGGCTTTGGCATCGGGATCAGCGTCGAGCGCGCATCGACCGAATCGGCGGGGCGCGTGAGCAGCGGCCAGAGATCGCGAATGTGCTGTTCCATGCCGGTCGTCGACGTGCTGCCCGGCACTGTTGCAGCGGGCATCGGCTGCGTGAACCAGCGAGTCACGAACACCTTCAGGTCGAAACCCGCCGCACCCTTCTCCGCATCGTAGCGCGCGCTCAGCGCCGCCGGTGCTTCGAGCGGACGAGCGTCGACGAAGGTCTTCGAGTCGGCGAAGATGTGCGCCATCTGCACATCGTGAAACAGCGAGCCGAGGTCGTGTGCGGGATCGTAGCCGCCCACTGCGTTCGGATTTCGCGACACCCATGCACTGGTCTGAGTCACGGTCTTGCAGGCAGGCAGTACAAGCACACTGGCAAGACCCATGACAGCCACTCCGGCACGATATCTCAATGTGGGGCCACCGGACTGAGGAGGGCATCCGACGTGGCTCGGCGGGGCGCCACCGTCACGAACGCGCAGGCGACGGCAGCGCAGGCCAGCAGTGCACCCGCGAGGCGGATGACATTGGCCGGATCGCCACCGAGCATCGGCCCGTACAAAAACGGCAGCGTGACGTTCTGGATGAGCATCGGGATCACGATGAACATGTTGAACACTCCCATATACACACCAACGCGGTCTTTGGGGATCGAATCCGAGAGCATCACGTACGGATTGCCCATCATGCTGCCCCAGGCGAGGCCAATGCCAAGCATCGGGACGAACAGCAGCGTGCGACTCTGGATCGATGGAATGACGAGCATCGCAATCGAAGCAGCCACGAGCGCAATGACGTGCATCCACTTGGCACCGATGCGACGCGTGACCGGGATCATCGCAAAGGCCGCGATGAAGGCGATGAAATTGTAGAAGGCGCCGACCTGGCCGGTGACGAGGCCGGCTTCGCGGAAGCCCGGCGACAGCGGATCCTTGGTCTGGAAGAGTGTCAGCGCGAGCGCTGGCGCGATGTAGATCCAGTAGCAGAACATGGCGTACCACTGGAAGAACTTCATCACGGCCATCTGGCGCATCGTCGTCGGCATGTCGCGGAACGCGTCGACGATTTCCTTCAGCGTATGGCCGAACCCTTTCGGCATCGCCTCGATGCGTGCGCGTTCCGCCGGCGACAGCGGCAACTCCGGCGTCGTCTTCACCGACCACAGAATCGACAGAATCGAGAACGCAGCGCCCATCATGAATGCCAGCATCGTGATGGTCGGAATCCCGCGATCGTTCACCGCATCGCGATTCATGCCCATGAACACGAGCAACGAGGGCGTGATGTAGGAGAGCGTCTGCCCCAATCCGGTGAAGGCACTCTGCGTCAGAAATCCGAGCGAGGTCTGCGCCCCTTCGAGTCGATCCGACACATACGCGCGATACGGCTCCATCGTGATGTTGTTGGCCGCGTCGAGCACCCACAAAATCCCTGCGGCCATCCAGAGCGAGCGGCTGAACGGCATCGCGAACAGCGACAGCGAACAGAGAATCGCACCGATGAGGAAGTACGGCGTGCGGCGTCCGCGCGGGTTCAGCGTGCGATCACTCATCGCGCCGATGATCGGCTGCACGATCAATCCCGTGATCGGGCCAGCGAGATACAGGAACGGCAGGCTCGCTTCGTCGGCGCCGAGGTAGCGATAGATCGGACTCATGTTGCCTTGCTGCAGCCCGAAGCTGTACTGGATCCCGAAGAACCCGATGTTCATGTTCACGATCTGCCCGAACGTGAGATGGACTCTCGATGGGCTGGACGCAGTGGACATCAGGGAAGCCTCGCTCGCGTGATCGGGTGGCCGGCGGTCGTCCTGCCAGACCATGGCCGTGACGGTGCCAGTATAATGTCTGTGCGTTCACCACCGGCACCATCTGCGTACGAGGCGTCCCTTGACGGTTCCACACTTCCCCGATGCAGTTGCGCTGCTCCGCGCGCTGAGCGGTCCACGTGGCATCCACGCGTCACGGGCTAGCACCGCGAACTACCGGGCCATCTTCGCCCGCGATGGTGTCATGGCGGGCGTGGCAGGGCTCCTGCTGGGCGATGCGGGCGTCACGGCGGGTCTTGCACGCACCCTCGATGGGTTGCGCGCCACACAGGGCGCCGAGGGCCAGATTGCGTCCAACTTCGAACTGCGCGACGGACAGCCGCCACACGTCAGTTTCGGATCACTCGCACCGCGCATCGATGGAGCCACGTGGTACCTCGTCGGCGTGGCACTGGCGGCCCGGCGCGGCGTGATCAATCCGGATGACTTCGAGGACTCCGTACACGCCGCCGTACATGTGCTCGATGCGCTGGAGTACAACGGCCGGCACCTCATCTACATCCCCACCGGCGGCAACTGGGCCGATGAATACATCTATGACGGCTACATCCTCTACGATCAGGTGCTGCGTGCGTGGGCGCTACGGCTGCTTGGCGTGACGTACGAGGAACATGCGTGGGTCGAGAAAGCGGCGATGATCGCGGCGCGCATCGACGACAGTTTCTGGCCAGCCGCGCGTTCAGCATGCTGCGTTCCAGTCGCGTCGTTTTCACCGGTCGTGACCCGTGAGATCTTCGACCTCGCGGCCTGCAGCCTGCTCGCGCTGTCGGACATCGCGCCGGCCATGAGCCACGCGGCACTCGATTGGATCACCGTCGAGTTTCTCGACGCGGGCAAGTTGCCGCCGGCGTTTCACCCCGTGATTCAGGAAGGTGACGCGGACTGGCCCGCGCTGCGCCGATATCACTTGCACGAATTCCGGAACCGCCCGTACGAGTACCACAACGGCGGCATCTGGCCGATCTGGCTTGGCTGGCTGGCACTCGCGCTCGCACACACGGGTCGCACCGCTGCACTCGAGACGCTCCGGCAGCTCACCGCCGAACGGCTCACCGCGACACCACGCTACGGCTTCGAGGAGTATTTTCACGGCGTCACGGGTCAGTCGCTCGGCACACCCGACATGGCCTACTCTGCGACCGGTATCGTCTTTCTCGAACGGGCAGCGCAGGCGGAAACGCGGGCACTGTTTTCGACATGAGTGACGTCCCGAACGAGCTGCCGCGATCACGGCCGGCGTCGGCGTACCGGGAGCGCGCCCGACAGTTGCTCGCGTTGCTGCGCTCCGACTTCGGTGTGCCGCGCGACGCACGCACGGTGATCGCCGTGGCCGGTGAATCCGGCAGCGGCAAGTCGGTGACCGCGATCGATCTCGCGGCGGAATTGAATGCGAACGGCATCACCTCTGCGATCATCCATCAGGACAACTATTTCGTCCGCCCGCCGCGCACGAATCACGAATTCCGCAAGCACGACATCACCAGTGTCGGGCCGCAGGAAGTGCAGATGGACCTGATTCGCGAGCAGTTGCGCGCGTTCCGTGCGGCTGAGCGCGTGATGGCACCGGTCGTGGACTACGAGGGCAATCGGTTCCTTACGCAGCCGCTCGACTTTGCCCACACCGGCGTCCTGGTGGTGGAAGGCACCTACGCGCTGCTGCTCGACAGCGCCGACATCGGCATCTTCCTGCAGGCGACCTACCGGGACACCGAAGGCCGCCGCAAGGCCCGCAATCGCGACATCTTCGATCCGTTCGTGGACGACGTGCTCGAGATCGAACACCGAGTCATCGCGCCGCAGGCCGACATCGCGGACATCCTGCTTGATCGGGATTTCGTGATCTCGAAGCGGCTCTGAATTCGCGAGCAACGCCTTCAACGCAACGGCGCAAGGACACGAGGCGTTCTGCGCTCTGAAACTGCTTTGACACAAAGACGCGAAGGCGCAAAGCTCTCGCCGCGCAACTCACGTATCGTCGCGCGATTCAGAATTCAGCGAATCGGCGGTTGGACCTGCATATGCACTTGGCAGTTCCAACAACAGCTTCGTATGGTGCGTCTCACACGGAGTAGCGTGCGCTTTCGGAGCGCTTGGCGTCTTTGCGCCGTTGCGTCAAAGCAGTTGATCGACACCTGATGAGCTACTTCACCAGCACACGATAGCCGTGGGCCGGGACGTCGATGGCGCCGTCGGTGGGGAGGGTTGCGGCGGCCTTGGTGAACCAGTCGGTGAACGTGCCGGGTTGTGCCAGGCCGGTGTAGTGCACAGTCACGGCCGTGTCGCCGAAGTTGGTCACCACCACCACCGCCTTGTCGCCGCGCGCACGTGTGAACGCGTACACCCTGTCGCCGCCGTCGGTGGCGAGCTTCGTCTGCGGCGCGCCCCACGAACCGTTCCACACCACGCGCTGCGTGTGCCGCAGATCGAAGATGCTGGTGTAGAACGCCGCCAGTGACGGTCCCGTCTTCCAGTCAATCGAATCCTTCTCGAAGAACGCGAGGCGACGATTGAAGCTCACTTCTTGCCCTGAGTAGAGCAGCGGCATCGAGTTCTGTGTCAACGCGCTGAGCACGAACGCCGCCTGATGATTCGCGCCCATGCGCTCGAACTCCGTGCCGTTCCAGCTGTTCTCGTCATGATTCGACGTGAAATTCATCCGGTACGCGCCGGCCGGAAACTTCCCCTCGAACTCGGCAAAATATTTGTCCAGTTCCGACGCCTTCGATTTGCCCGAGGCGATGTCGTTCATGAGATGAAACAATCCCCAACCGTACGTCATGTCGAATGATGGATGCAGCGCCGGATCCTCCCACTCGGCGAGGAAGAACAGATCCGGCTTGTCCTTCGTCAGTGTGGCGCGCATGTCAGCCCAGAAATCGTAGGGCACGAACCCCGCGACGTCGCAGCGGAAGCCATCGATGCCGGTGTGGTCCAGCCACCAGCGCATGTCCTTGATCATCTCGGCGCGCATCGGCTTGCTCGCATAGTTCAGATCCGCGACATCACTCCAGTCGGTTTCCTTGCCCTTGTCGTCCACCGCGCGCGAGATGGTGCCATCGGTTCGCAACGTGTACCAGTCCTTGTGCTGCGTCGTCCAGACATGATCGAATGCGGTGTGGTTCGCGACCCAGTCGAGAATCACCTTGAAGCCCTGCGCATGGGCCGCATCGACCATCGCCTTGAAATCAGCTTCGCTGCCGAATTCCGGATTGAAGGCGGTGTAGTTCTGGATCGAGTAGTAGCTGCCCAGCGTGCCCTTGCGATTGACCTTGCCGATCGGCTGCACCGGCATGATCCAGAGAATGTCCACACCGAGCGCGCGGATCCGTGGCAGCTGCTTCGCGAACGCAGCGAACGTTCCTTCCGGTGTGTACTGCCGGATGTTCACTTCGTAGATCACCGCGTTCTGCGACCAGTCCGGGTGATTGCCGGCCATCACACTGTTCGCACCGGCAGGCGTGCCCGCCGGAGTGTCAGAAACCTTTGGCACAAAATCCTTCGACGAGCACGCCGCGACCGCAGTGATGCACAGCACCATGGTCAGGAAGACGATGCGCATGGGTTGGAACCGGAGGAAGTACGGAGAGCACGCGACAATCACTGGCGCGTGCGGAGGAATGCCAGTCGATCATTGTTGCGTGCCACCACGATCGTGGTCCGGCCGTCGACACGCTTGACGGGCTGCATGTGTCGGACTTCACCACGCAGCTCGACACCGCTGCGCGCCATGTCGACGGCGGTGAACGTGCCATCGCCCGCGCCATGCAGCAGCAGGCCATAACTCGCATCGGAGCGGCCGAGCATCGGCGGCGCGCCAAGGAAATTTCCGCCGACGAGCAGGTCCACCGTGCCGTCGCCATCGAAGTCGCGCGCAACTGTAGCATACACTGATGAGAACTGCGCCTCGCGCGGCAACGGCGTGAGTCTGAATCGACCGTCAGCGCCGGCGATCGCGACGCTGCTCGCGAAGGTGTGCACGGAGAGCACTCGCGCCTTCGCCAACTCGTCAGCAGGCAGAATCGCCGTCACCTGACTTGCCCCGAACGAACGGTAGGTTGGGTATTTCGCCTTCAGCTGCGGCATCACCTTCATCATCTCGTCGCGATTGGCGAGCGGATAGCTCACGCCGTGTTTGTAAAACGTGATGATCTGCTTCAGCGTCCCGTTGCCGAAGAAATCGTACACGTACATCAGCGCCGGTTCGGCCGCCGATGCAGTGAGGTACGAGTTCAGGCCGAGGTTACCGAGCACCAGATCTGGGCGCCCATCGCCATTCAGGTCAGCGGCGCTGACGGTGTTCCACCAGCCATCGCTGCCGGCAAGCCCCGCCTCACGCGTGCGATCGACGAAGTGCCCGTTCTCCTGATGGAAGACGCGCACCGGCGTCCACTCACCGACGACGATCAGATCGAGCTTGCCGTCCTTGTCGTAGTCGAGCCACACCGCCGACGTCACCATACCGGCGGAATCGAGCGCCGGTGCGAGAGACGCCGTCACGTCGGTGAAGTGCCCCGTGCCGTCGTTCTGCAGCAGATGACTCTTCGGCGACAGACCGTACTGTTTCGCCACCACTCTGCTGCCGACAAACAGGTCCGGATGTCCGTCGCCATTGAAGTCGCCCGGAACGACACACGATCCGTTCTCGAATGCGGCCGGCAGAGCTGATTCAGCCTTTGTGAAATGCCCCGCGCCGTCGTTGAGGTACAGCCGATTCTTCAGCTGCGGTGAGGCGCCCCAGAATTCGTTGCCAGCACTGACCACGAACAGGTCGGGATGTCCGTCGCCATTCGCATCGAAGAAGGCGGCATCGACATCCTCCGACATGCTATCGGCCACCAACGCGGGAACCGAGGCGGCGGAGAACGCACCATCCTGCTGTTGCACCAGCAACCGGCCCGGCTGCCACTTCGCGCCACCGGCGTAGATGTCGTCGAGTCCATCTCCGTTGACATCAGCCACGGCCAGCGCCGGCCCTTCGGTGGACAACAGGTGCGGCATCAACGGCTCACGATCCATGTCGTTGAAGTCATCCTCGACATGCACGTAGTCCGCGGCAATGCTGTCAGTGGCATCCGCAAAGAGCGCCGCTGCAGCATTCGGCCGCGCATAGTTCCACGCACCACTCGCGTCACGCTGCGACAGCGTGAGTCGACGGTTGGCGGCGACGTTCGTGAGAATCTGGAAACGCCGATCCGGCCAGATCACGATCAGCGAGTCGACGACCGAGTCGCGACCCAGGCCAAAATGCAGACGCTGATCGACCGACGACTCGAAGCCGCGCGTCGGGCTCTGCTCGAGGAACTGTCGCCGACCCTTCTGCGTGATCGTCACCTTGGTACCGATGCCGGCGGTGTTCTTCCCTGCCCCCTGCAACGCAACCATCAGCCACGCATTGCCCGAGCGCTGATGCGACAGGTTGCGGAAGATCGAGGCCGGTGCGTCGTAGTTGTTCACCACCAGATCGAGCGCCCCGTCGTTGTCCAGATCGACGTAGGCCGCGCCATTCGAATATCCCATCTGCGCGATGCCCCACGCCTGCGCCATGTCGGTGAAATGCAGATCACCGTCGTTGCGATAGAGATGATTCTCGACGGGCACCGTCGGCATCTCCTTGAGCAGCGGCATGTTCGCCTGCGTCACACCATTGGCCAGCGACGCCTGCACCTGCGCGTTGCCGAGGTAGTTGATGTAGTCGAGATCATTCGGGCGGCGGAAGATGCCGCTCGTCACGAAGAGATCCTTCTGGCCATCGTTGTCGACGTCCGCGAACAGCAGCGACCAGGTCCAGTCGGTTGCGTCCACACCCGCGAGAAAGCCCACCTCGCTGAAGCGTCCCCCGCCGCGATTGAGCTGCAGCGTGTTGCGCGCATACTGCGGATGGTATCCGGCGCGGATGCGCAGGTTGAACAGGCTGTACGTCTCCGAGCTCGCCGAGGTCTTGAGGATCTCTTCGCGCTCGGGCAGCATGTCGCCGACGACCAGATCCGGCATTCCATCGTTGTTCACATCGGCCGCATCGACGCCCATCGAGAAACGACTCGTGTGACCTGTGGCCGTCGCAATCGATTCGGTGAATTTCTTGTGACAGGTATTGAAGTAGAGAAAGTCCTGCTCCTGGAAGTCATTCGCGACATACACATCCGGACAGCCGTCCAGATTGAGGTCGCTCACGACGAGTCCGAGCCCGAACCCTTCGATACCGCCGAAGATTCCGGCTTCAGCGCTGACATCCGTAAACCGGTTGCCATCGTTGCGATAGAGCCGACCGCCGGCGCGCGGATTCCGCACGTCGCGCTTCGTCGCACTGCCGATCGCACGTTCCGTATGTGTGGAATGGCTCAGCAGGAACATGTCCAGATCGCCATCACCGTCGTAGTCGAAAAACGCGGCCTGCGTCGAGTAGCCGATGTGCGCCAACCCATACTGCTCGGCGCGATCAGTGAACGTGCCGTCGCCGTTGTTGATGTACAGCATGTTCTTGCCGTGCATCGTCAGATAGCTGACGGCCGACACGTAGATGTCGAGACGACCGTCACCGTTCACGTCGGCCATCGTGACGCCGGTCTTCCAGCCGGGCGGCCCACCGACACCCGCCTTCTCCGTCACATCTTCGAACTGAAAATTGCCTTTGTTCAGGTACAGACGATTCGAGTTCACGTTCGACGAGAAGTACAGATCCGGCAGACTGTCCCCGTTCACATCACCCACCGACACACCACCACCGTTGTAGTAGTAGAGGTAGTTGAGGATGTTGAAGTCCGGCGCTTCCGGCAGGTCGTTCGAGAACGCGACGCCGGTGGCCGAGGGTGCGAGTTTCTCGAACAGCGGCGGGCCCTGCACGACGGCGGGCGCTGCCGGTTTTGACGGCTCGCTCGGGCCACGGTCACACGCAGCCATCAGCGCCAGTATCGCGGCGACGGCGCACGCGCGGTGCAGCATGAGGCGTCGGATGACGCGCGTGCGGGGCACGCGCTACTGCGCGGCAGTGACGGCCGGCACGGCGCGCGTGACGACTTTCGCGAGCACATTCTCGCCCACCTTGCGTCCCTGCACCTGGCCCTGCTCGATCGCACGACGGTAGTGAATGCCTCCGTACAAGCGACTGATCGCGGCCTCCTTCGCGGCGGCTTCGAACGACGGGTACGAGCGCACCGGCAATCCGTACTCCATCTCGGTCGAATCCGCGAACGCGAACTTGTCGCCGAAGAGTTTCGTCAGCACCACGGCCGACGCTGTCGAGATGCCACTGTGCCCGCTGGTGTACTCCGGGAACGGCGGCGTCTGGAGCAACGGCTGCCACGATTCATCGAGATACTTGTTGATCATCGTCTCGGGACGAATCACGTTGCTGCGGAACTTCTCGGCCCACACGCTGAGAAAGCCATCGGCCAGCGCGATCGACGTGTATACATACGCTTCTGCACTGCGCGTGATGTCGAGCTTCGCCTTGTTGGCTGCGATGCGCGTGATGCCCATCCAGTGTCCACCGGGACTCATCTTCTTGGTGGCGAACATCGTGTGCCCCTGCACATGCATCACGAACGGGTTGCAATCCCAGAAGGCGGCGATGTTGCGCTGCTCCTCGGTCATGTTCTTGCCCACATCGTGCACTTCCTGCATTTCCTTGTAGAACGGGCTGCCCTTCGTGCTGTCGAATGCGAACGGTGGTTCCGGCGTGAACTGATTCGACGTGTCCATCGCGAACGGGCGCAGCGTGCCCCAGTTGGGCTCCACCGCATCCATGTAGGCCGGTGGCGTCGGGATCCATCGCCCGGGTGCGCGCAGCACGCTGTACTTGGCGAGACCGGTGCGCTGCTTGAAGCGATCCTTGCCGGCCCACGTGAGGACGTGTTTCGCAACCGTATCGCCGTACGCGATCGAGCGATCGAACACATCCTGCGGCAGGTCACCACGCATGCGCGCATCCATCGCCGTGCGCAGCGTGTCCATGCGGGCCTGCGAGAACGTCAATGTCCGCCCGACGGTCATATACGCATGCACACCGGCCAGCGGCAGCGAGATCTCACCGGCACGCGCCGGCACCGGAGTCAGCCCATTCAACTGACCCGCCAGCGAGTGGTACACCGTGTCGGACTGGCGCAGCACTTCATACGCCGCAATGCTCGCGTACGCGTACACCCGACTGGCCTGCGGCGGACTGAGGATGTCGTAGACGATCACATCGTTCACCTGCTTCACCGCATCATGCAACGGTGTCGCATCCGGACTGGCGACGATCGGTCCACGCGACTCGGCGGGGCGGCTACATCCGACGCTCAGGCCACCGACCATAGTCAGCAGCGCGAGTCTACTCGCGAATCTGGTCATTTGGTGCGTCCGTTGGGTCGGAAGACGAGAGGGCGATCATTGTTGCGTGCGACGAACACCAATGCACCTGCACTCGATCGCAGGCTCAGGATGTCGCGCGACTGACCCGGGACGACGAAGCCGCTGGCGAGGTGCGTCATCGGTGTGAAGGCGCCGCTCTTCGAGCCGCGCAGCACGAGGCCGTACGAGTCACTCGCGCGCGCAATGTCCGGCTTGAATCCATCGAAATTGCCTGCGAGCATCAGGTCCGTGATTCCGTCGCCGTCGACATCGCGCGCCAGGATGCCGTACACTGGCGCCACCTGCGCTTCATCGGGCAGCGGCACCATCGTGAATGATCCATCGCCATTGTTGCGCATCAGTGACGTCGCGAACATCTCGGCCTTCTTCTGCACCGCGTCAGCCAGATCCTCCGGCTTCCAGATATCCGTCACACCGGCGCGCGCATACGCCTCATAGCTGAGGAAGCGCACCTTGAGTGGCGGCAGCGCCTTGATCATCTCATCGCGCAACACGATCGGATAACTCTTGCCCTTCGTGTAACAGGCGACGATCTGATCGAGCACGCCATTGCCATCGAAGTCCTTCACGAACATCGTGGCCGGTTCTGCCGGCATGCCATGCAGGCGCGTGTTGAGGCCGAGGTTGCCGACGATGAAATCGACCTTGCCGTCGCCGGTGAAGTCGCCGGCAATGATGCGGTTCCACCAGCCGTGACTCTGCTCGAGCCCGCGCACCGACATCTTCGTCAGTCGGCCACCGCCGGCGTTGTGAAACACCGTGACGGCCATCCACTCGCCGACAACGATCAGATCCGGCCGACGATCACCATCGATGTCCTGCCATACCGCATCCGTCACCATGCCGACTTTCGCAAGATCGGGGGCGAGCTGCGCAGTGACGTCGGTGAAGTGGCCCTTGCCATCGTTGCGCAGCAACATGCTGGTCGGATCGATGCCGTAGCGCCACGGGATGCTGCGGCTGCCGACGAACACATCGATGTCCCCGTCGCCGTCGTAGTCGATCACGGCCGGACGCGATCCGCTGTTGGCTTCAGCCGGCAATGCGTCGGTGGCTTTTCGGAATCCACCTTTGCCGTCATTCAGATAGAGGCGGTCCTGGAGCGCGCTGGCACCCTCCGCATACTCGTTGCCGCCGCTGACCACGTAGAGATCGGGGAACTTGTCACCATTGGCATCGAAAAAGACCGCGCCGACATCCTCGGAGATTGCGTCGGGATCGAAGAGTCCCTGGTTGCTGACCACGAACGAGCCGTTCGGCTTCTGCAGCAGGAGCTGACCCGCCTGGTCCTTCGCACCACCGATATACACGTCATCAAGTCCGTCCCCGTTCACATCGGCGGTCGCCGCCGCCGGTCCTTCGATCGACAACATGCGCGGAATCAGGCGCTCACGATCAAAGTCGACGAACTCATTCTCCTTGTGCACGAATCCGATTGCACTCTGCGCCGTGACGTTCGCCATCAGCGACGCGATGGCTGGTGCAGCGGGGCCGGTCGCGGTCGCGGTCGCGTAACGGATCGTCACCTTCGTGTTGGCGGCCACACCTGCCTGCACACCGTGCTTGCCGTCGGGCCATGCGACGGTCACCGAGTCGACCTTGTCGTGAACACCGATACCGAAGACGAGCGCGTAGTCCACACTGGACTGAAATCCGCGCGTCGGCGACAGCTCCTGCAGATACTGATCGGCACCGGCCCACACCGTCACGCGTGACCCGATCGCAAAGCGATTCAAACCGGTGCCTTCAAGTCGCACCGTGAGCGACTTGTTGGCTGGTGCCAGCGTGCGTGAGTTGTTGCGGAACACGAATGCTTCGAGATTCGCATTGTTGACGACGAGGTCGAGCGCACCGTCGCCATCAAGATCACCATACGCCTCACCGCTCGACACATTCGGCTCATCGAGGCCCCATGCGGCGGCCCGATTGCTGAAGCGCAGACCGCCGTCATTGCGGAAGGCGTAGTCCGGCAGCGGCGTGGTGGACATGCGCTTCGTGAGCGCCATCAGGTCCACCTTCTCGCCACTGAGGACGTGGCGCGCGGTCTCCTCGTCGGCCAGGAAGGCCAGATACTGCTGCGACGTCACGTCACGCAGCAGGCCATTTGTCACCACGATGTCCTTGCGGCCGTCCAGATCGAGGTCGGTGATCAGCGCGCTCCAGCTCCAGTCGGTGCGTGCCACGCCAGCCAGCTGCCCGATGTCGCTGAACGTGCCGTCCGCATTGTTGTGCTGGAGCATGTTGCGCATGAACTGATGACCGTAGTCGTTCTGCAACTTGGCCTGATACACATCCCAGCCGTCGAAGCTCGAGGTGGCTCGCAACCGGTACTCATCCTCCGGCAGCATGTCGGTGGTGTAGATGTCCAGCTGGCCGTCGTTGTCGACGTCGCCGATATCCATGCCCATCGAGAAATAGCTGCTGTTCGGCATCCGCGACTGCATCGACTCCGCGAACGTCCCATCGTGTTTGTTGATATAGACGTAGTCGTGCTCGAAGAAGTCGTTCGAGATGTAGATGTCGGGCCATCCGTCGTGATCGAGATCCGACACGCCGAGGCCGAGGCCGAAACCGACCTCGCTGCCGAAGATGCCGGCCTTCTCACTGACGTCGGTGAAGTGGCCGTTGTCGTTGCGGTAGAGACGATCGCCACCCTTGTGATCCCGCTCGTTGCGCGTGTTGCGCAGGCCGAAGCTGTTCGCGGGTCGCGGCGAATTGTTGATCACGATCAGGTCGAGGTCACCGTCGCGATCGTAGTCGAAGAAGGCCGCCTGCGTGGTGTAGCCGTCGTCGTCGATGCCGTAGTCGTGCGCATGTTCGCTGAAATGCGGGAGACTGTCAGCGCCGACGCCGTCGTTGATCCAGAGTTCGTTGCGGCGATTGCTGTCGTCACCGATCCCGGCGTGACTGACGTAGAGATCAAGGCGGCCATCGCCATTCACATCGGCCAGTGTGAGCCCGGTGGTCCACGGCTTGTGCTTCGAAAGACCAGCGGCGGCCGTGATATCGCGAAAGCGGAACTTCCCTTCATTCAGAAAGAGCTTCGGGCCTTCCTGATTACTGCCCAGAATCACTTCAGGCAATCCATCGCCCGTTACGTCACCAATCGCGACACCACCGCCGTTGTAGAAATTGCGATAGACAAACACGTTCATCGTGTCGGTCTCTGTGATGTGATTCTCGAAGCGGACGCCGGTGTACGCGGACGGCATCTTCGTGAAGAGTGTCGTCCCCACCGCGGGTGCTGCGCCCGTGTGCGCGACGGCCGGCGTCGCAGGTTTTTCCGTGCACGCTGCACCAAGTATGAGCACCGCCGGGATCACCACCCACCTGCACGCCGATCCGTCACGCATACCGCGAGGTTCCCTTCAACGATGAGAAAGGACGCACGTGCGTCCATGCCGAATGCTGCGCAAGAATAACGTTCAGGGCCTGCACCGGGTGTTACCGATGCAGGCCCTGAAAGTTACAACACACTCGAGCGAGCTACCGTGATCAATAACCCGGGTTCTGCGTGAGCTTTGAGTTGGTGTTCAGCTGCGACTGCGGGATCGGCAGCACGGCCTTGTACGCCGGAGATGCCGTCTTCGCGAACCAGGTGCCAGAGGTGTACGTGCCCTGACGAATCTGGTCCTGACGACGCTTGCCTTCACCGAGCAACTCGAACAGACGCTCATCGAAGATCAGCGCGCGAAGCGCAGCCTGCGACGTGCCTGCGGCGATCGGCTTGGCCGGGCTGAATGCACGGGCGCGAATCGTGTTGAGCAGCGGAATCGCTTCCGCTGTCCGACCGAGTTCGTTCAGCGCTTCGGCCTTGATCAGGTACATCTCCGCCAGGCGATACAGCGCGAAGTCGTTGCCGCTGGCGTTGCCGGCACGATTCGGATCCAGCGGATACTTGTACAGACGAGCACCTTCGCTTTCGTTGGCCGCGAGCACGTCAGCAATGACCGGCGTGAAGTTCAGGCGGTTGCCCTGACGATCGTTGACCGGCACGCCGGTGAACAGATCGACCTGCGGGCCGACCAGCACAACCGAGCGACGAAGGTCGGCGGCGTCGAACTTGTTGTACGTCTGTTCCACGACCGACCAGCCATTCCAACCACCACCGCCGCCAAAGCTGTTGTAGTGCAGGGCGTTGTACTGACGGTTGAAGCCGAGGCCATCAACTGCCTTGCCGCGCACGACGAAGATGTTCTCGGTCGAGGACTGATTCGTGAACGTGAAGTTGTCCTTGTAGTTCGCGGCCAGGGTGTAGGTGCCGGAGTTGATGACGCTGTCGGCGAATGCGGCAGCTTCGGTCCACTTGGCGGTACCGGGCGTGATTCCCGTTGCGGTCGGCGTGCCGGACCAGATCTGTGCGTTCAGGTACAGGCTGGCGAGCATCGCATCTGCTACGCCTCGCGTCACGCGGCCCTGCTGATCGCCCCACGTCTTCGGCAGATCGGCACGTGCGGCCTTCAGTTCGGTTTCGATGAACGTGAAGACCTCGGCGCGGGTCTTCCTGGGGCGCTCTTCGACCTTGGTGTCCGTTGCGATCGGCACGCCGCCGTAACAGTCCATCAGGTCGAGGTAGAACCGCGCACGCAGAACACGAAGTTCGGCCTTGATCGCGGCCTGGTTCGGGATGGTGACGTTGTTGAGCGCCTCGAGCACGACGTTCGCGCGTGCCACACCCGCGTACTGTGCATTCCAGATGCCGGTTACTTCGCCATTTCCGACCGTGCTGCTGGGCGTCCAGCCCTGCCGGTGCAATTCAAGCCACTGCCCGTTGTCGAACCAGTCGCTGCCACGCACCGGCACCACGGTCTCTTCCGAGCTGACCTGGTTTAGTGAATAGAGCTGGTCGTACTGCGAGCGGAGATTCGCATACACCGCCGCCAGGCCAGCGATCACTTCATCGCTGTTCTTGTAGAAGGTGTCCTTCGTGATCAGGCTCGTCGGAGTCTCTTTCAGATCGGTGCACCCGACCATCAGACCGACGGGGACCAGCATCATCGCGCCAAGTCGCGACACGCGGGTCAGGTTTCGAAAAAGGGTCATTCGCATTCGCCTCGATAAATCAGGTAGGAATTCGGAACAATCTCGAACGGAACAACAACTTCAGTGGGCAGCGCCGATGCCTTCATGTACGTACATCGGCGCTGGCACGGATCTCAGTCAGAACTGAACGCGGAAGCCGGTGGTAAAGGTCCGGGCGCGCGGGTAAGACAGGTAGTCCACACCACGTGATGCCAGACCGGCATCGATGAAGACTTCCGGGTCATAGCCGGAGTACGGCGTGAACAGGAGCAGGTTGTCGCCGGAGACGTACGCGCGCACCGGGCGACCGCTGCCCGGCAGCTTGAACGAATAGCCGGCAGTGATGTTCTGGAGGCGAACGAACGAACCGTTCTCGATCCAGCGCGAGGAGAAGATCGCGGGTTCGGCGATCGATTCCGTGGTGCCGAGGGCGGTCGTCAGGAAGTTCTTGCCCTGCGTCACATTGGACTTCGTGGAGTAGACCAGTGCCGTGTTGTTGAACACATCGCGGCCCTGCTCTGCGCGCCACAGCCAGCTGGCATCCCAGCCGTGCCAATTCAGGTTGCTACGCAGCCCGAGGCTGAATGTCGGGTTTGCGTTGCCGATGATGACCTTGTCGTCGGCGCTGGGCGTGGTCGTCACACCATTCGCCACTCGGCTGGTCTCTTTACCGGACGCATCACGCGTCACCGTGTACTTGGTGAACGTCTGGTTGCCCGTCGCGTTCAAGCCGGCGAACTGCCAGCCGAAGAACGTGCCGATCGTCTTCCCCGGGATGATGCGCTGTGCATTCACACCCGTCTGGCCCTGACCGCTGACGCCCGCAGTTTCGATGAACGTTGCAGCGCCGAGGTTCTTGACGTTGTTGCGTTCGACCGAGAACACGATGCCCGTGGTCAGGTTGAGGCCACGATTGGCGCGCTCGTAGAGGCGTGCGTCGAGCGAGAACTCAAGACCCTTGTTCGAAATGGCACCGATGTTCTGGAGCTGCGTCGAGACGAAGCTGGCACCCGTCTGCGAGACCGGCACGGTCAGCAGGAGGTCCGTCGTGTTCTTGACGTAATACTCGAGCGAGCCGCTGAACTTTCCGTCCATGAGGCCGTAGTCGAACGCGACGTTCGACTGCGACGACTGTTCCCACTTCAGGTTCGGGTTCGCATTGACCGTCGGCACGATGCCCGTGTACACCGTGTTGCCGAAGACGTACCGTGCGCCACCGTCTGGTGCCAGGATCGGCAGCGACTGGTACGGACCCACGGCCTGGTTGCCCTGCAGACCGTAGCCGGCGCGGAGCTTGAGCTGTGAGAACGGCAGGCCCTTCGCGAACGATTCGTCGGAGATGAGCCACGAGCCGGAGATGGCCGGGAACACCGCCCACTTGTTGGCATCACCGAAACGTGACGAGCCGTCGCGGCGCAGCACGCCGGTCAGGAAGTACTTGTTCTTGTAGCCGACGTTGGCGCGGGAGAAGAACGAGACGAGGCGGCTCTGCTCCTGATACGACGAAGGCGGCTGCGGCAGCGCACCGGCGCCAAGATTGTTGTAGCCGAACGCGTCGGTCGTGAAGTTGCGCGACTGCGCCGAGAAGTCGGTGTTGTCGAAGTCCGTGTACTCGTAGCCACCGACGATGTCGAAGTCGATGTCATGGCCAACCGTCGGCGACCAGGTGAGCAGCGTCTGCAACGTCTGGTTGGACAGACCGCGCTGCGCCTGCTGCGCCAGACCATTGAACTCCGCACCCACGGCACCGGCACGCGGCAGGTAGATGTTGCGCTGCCCGTTCGAGCGATCGGTGCCCACGTTCAACTGGGCGATCAGGCTCGGGAAGATCGAGTACGAGCTCGTGACATTGGCGAGCGTGCGCAGCGTCGAGCCGTCATCCTGTGTCTGGATGGCGAGGGCGACCGGGTTACGCACCGACTGACGGCCAAGGCCGATTTCGTAGAACTTCACCTGCTGCGTGGTCGGATCGGTGACGTAGATCGGGCGCGTCGGGTTGAACACCGCGACGTTCTGGAACACGCCACCTTCGAAACCGCCGGTGTTTTCGAACGGCAGGTAGTTGTTCTCGATACGCGTCGAGCTGAGGTTGAGGCCGATGCGCAGCTTGCCGTTGAGTGCTTCATGGTTGCCGTTCAGGCGAGCCTGGAGGCGCTTGAAGCCGTTCGAGATCACGACGCCCTGCTGGTCGGAATAGTTCAGCGAGGCACGGAACGTCGTGGTCTGGTTGCCGCCGGCGAAGGAGAGGTTGTGGTTCTGCGTGAGCGAGGTGCGCTCCGTTTCCTTTTCCCAATTCGTGTTCGCCGTACCGAGACCGCTCAGCAACGTCACCAGCGAGGCGCGCTGTCCGGCGGAGTTGGCCGTGTTGGTGCTCTGCGCCGTGACGAAGGCGCGGTACTGATCACCGCTCAGGAAGCCGAGCGTGTTGGCGGCCTGTCCGAATGCAGCGTAGGTCTCGTATTCCATCGACGCAGCGCCAGCGCGACCCTTCTTGGTCTCGATGAGCACCACACCGTTCGCGCCGCGGCTGCCGTAAATGGCCGTTGCGGCTGCGTCCTTCAGGACCGTCATCGACGCGATGTCGGACGGGTTGATGGCGTTGAGCGGGTTGCGACCGAGCGCCGGCGAACCGCCGATGCCATAGCCGCGGGCTTCCGACTCGTTGTTCTGGAGCGGCACACCATCGATGACGTAGAGCGGGTCATTGCTGGCGCTGATCGATGTACCACCGCGAATGCGGATCTGTGCACCGGCACCCGGCTCACCGCTGTTCAGCGTCACGTTGACGCCCGGTGCGCGCGCCGACAGCAGCTGCGTCGGGTTGGCGACGACACCGACGTTTGCTTCGTCGGCATTGATCGTGGCGACGGAACCCGTGACGGCTTCCTTGCGCTGCGAGCCATAACCCGTCACGACGACGGCGCCGAGGTTGGCGGCGACCGCCTGCATCACGAAGCGAACGTTCGCCACCTGACCGGCTGTGATGGAAACATCCTTCAGCTGCGGCGTGTAACCGATGCGAGTCACGCGCAGGCGGGACGTACCGGCCGGCACGTCCACCAGCGTGAATCCACCATCAATACGCGTAATGGCACCACGCTGGGTGCCTTCAATCGTCACCGTCACACTCTGCATCGGCAACTGACTGGTCGAGTCCACGACTCGACCACTGATCGATCCGCGCCCTTGTGCCTGCAGCGGATTCGTCATGAACAGGCCGCAAACTGCTGCGGCCATCAGACCTCGGATCACCTTCATTCGTCTGCTCTCCTGGATCATGCGGAGGGTTTTGTCATACGGGCTCGCTCCTGAGGGGGAGTTCAGGAGATCGAACGTCGAGACAGCGCCTGCAACTGCGGACCTCACCAAACTCCAGCTTATTCCGTCGCCTGCCGACGGCCGTCTGTCATACGACGTTCGCACCACTGTCGTCCAACTCGTGTATTCCAACTCGTGTATTCCGACACTTTCATCGCGCATCGCCACAATCGGTGCTCAGTGCACCAGAAGCGGCGCCGCAGCGTCGCTGAAATTCTGCACTCGTGCCGATTGTCCTGACTCATCGTGTCACACAGGACACCGGAGAGTCACCCGTCTGCTACATGCCCGGTGATGTGGGTCATCGCGCCGCAGGGTGCGGCCCGAGACATCACGTCGTCGGCATCATTCCTGCAACGGACACGTCTCGAGCGTCGGCACCTCGGGCTTGAGGAACGAGTATGGCAAGTGGCGTCTTCCCGGGGACGTGGGGGATGGACGCGACTCTGCCAGGGGATTGTTGGGGGCTACGGTCGCCGCCGGAACAGGCCGTGTCAAGATGCGGTACCAAACAGGACCGTTGCCTGAAGAAAACCCGCTCACCCTACCGATAACGGTTATTCATCACAATCGGCGCAAATCGGCACCCGCCGGATGATTTCGGCATGAATCCGTGCACGTATTCCTGCACAAAGAGCGCTGCCATCGCCTGTTTGCGCACCTGCGGCTACAATTCCGGCCGCAGCTGGCTCGCCGAGACCCGGAACTTTTCTTCTTAACAACTCTCCATGCGACACGCGCCGTTCCGCGCCCCACGTCTGCCGATTCCGGTATGAGTGTGATTGCGCTCGTCGTTTTCGCCCAACTCGCCGTCGCCACACAGCCCGCGACGCCGGTCCTCGGCTTTCCGGACGCGACCCTCGACGACACCGCCGCGTACCGAGGCTACCATACGCGCTTCTATCGCGATGCCGGCCGCAACACACTGCAGGTCTACATCGACCAGCGCAGCGCACGCGTTGTGCACCTGATGGCCGATGCCGACAACGCCAGCATCGCCTTCACGGCACGGGACGCAGCAGGGCGCACGGCGTCACTCGACTGGGCCACCGCACCCGCCACCATCGCGGGACACGGGCGCACCCGACAGTTCGCACACCAGCTCGTCGCGCACACCGCAACGCTCAACCTCGGCTGGTTTCTGCTCGGCTCGATGCGAGTGGAGCGCGACTTTCAGTATTTCGAGAAAGCGAAAACACCGTTCGCGTCAGCGCCATATGCAATCGATGACGTCGACAAACTGCTTGCGGCACTCGAACAGCTGCCGGCGACCGTGCGCGCGAAACACCTCGCGCGCCTGCACGCGCCAACGATGGCCGTGTTGCGCAGCCGCATGTATCCGCATCCCACGACACGCCGAGTCGGGACTGCGTGGGTGACGCGCGTGCGGCAGGTCACACTCGATGGCCGTGACACGCTGACACTCGATGTGCGTGCCGATTCGCGCACCGTGGATGCATCGCAGGCCGGTGACTCGATCACGCTGCGCGCACGGTCCGGTGCCATGATCACGTTCGACGTGCAGATCGCCACGACGGCGAAGACGCTCACGCCGCTCACGCGTCAGCAGATTTTCACACCGGACTTTCTCGCGTTCCTCGACAGCACGCGTGTACGCGGCGCCGCGATGCCGGCCAGTGACTCGGCCGCCGTCCGAGCACGCCGCATGGAACGCCAGGTGAGCGGCGTGGAACTGCTGGTCTCACGTGAAAAGCTGATGGCCGGCCTGCCGACGTACGCCACGTATTTCGGGCGTGACATGCTGATGACGGCGCTCATGATGCGCCCGATCTGGCAGCATGAAACGCTCGAGGCGGTGATTGCGACGGCGTTGCGCAAGCTGGCGCCGCGCGGTGACATCAGCCACGAAGAAGCACTTGGCGATCAGGCGGTGCGTGAATCGGCCGGTGAATACGCGGCTCTGATCGGGAAGTATCGTGAGCGTGCTGCACGTGGTGATCGGCGCGGCGCCGACTCGCTGCTCGCGCGTGCCGATACCGTGCTGCGCGACCTGCGGGTGGTCCGCGAGAACTACCACATGATCGACGACGAATATCAGTTTGCGATCGTGGTCGCGCGCTGGATCACCGATCCTGCAGTACCGGCGAGTGCCAAGCGCACCTTTCTTTCGAGTACGGCGGATGGCGGCGGTACCCGCGCCGACCGCCTGCTGCGCGAATTGGCGCTCGTGACGCAACTGACGGCGCCGTACGTTGCGTCGCCAGTGCCTGCGAATCTGATTGCATTCGCACCACGCGAACCATCGGGCTGGGCGTCGGCCAGCTGGCGTGACAGCGGCGCGGGCTACGCGGGCGGGCGTTATGCGATGGACATCAACACGATCTGGGTGCCACACGCGCTCGAATCGGTGGGACAGATTCTCGGCGCGCTGCGCGAGCTCGGGATTGCCACCACGCAGGCCACACGTGGCGACACACCGCTCGCGCGCTATCTGCGTGATCCTGCGACGCTGCAGCAGGCGATCGCAACGTGGCGTGGATCGACGAAACACTTTCTCGTGACACTCTCGCCGGACCAGGTGCGTGCCGCCGTCCTCGCGCGTCTCACGGCGATGCCGGAAGATGAGCGGGCGTGGTGGCAGTCACGCGCCAGCACACCCGGTGCACTGACCGACTCACTGACGTTCCTGGCCGTCGCGCTGGACGCCGACGGTGCGCCAATCAGCATCGCCAACACCGATCCCGCGACGCAGCTGTTCCTCGGCGATGCGGAAGGCAGTCTCGCGCCGCCGACGATGGAGAACAAAACAAACGTGCTGCGCACCGTGCGCCTGTTCGCGCGCGCCTATCCTGCCGGCCTGTTCGTGGATCGCATCGGCCCGGTGGTGGCCAACGATGCGTACGCGACACCCGCGGTGTGGGATGCCTTCGTAAAGGATCCATACCACGGCCCACGCGTGGTCTGGGGACGCGAGGCGAATCTGTTTCTGCTGGGAGTTGCCGGTCACATCACGCGCGCCGAAAGCGCCGGTGCGTCATCCGATCCTGCGTACGTCGGCGAGTTACGCGCAGCGCTGGAGAAGATCCGGACCGCGGTCGAACAATCGGGCTTCCACACAGAGCTGTGGAGCTACGGCTTCACCCGCGGGCAGCTGGGGGCGATGCGGTACGGCAGCGGCGCCGACATCCAACTTTGGAGCACGACGGATCTGGCAGTGCAATACGTGTTGTCACGTACTGCGCACTGAGTCACGTCTCGCGCGTGGCCTTCCTGAAGGGTGCCGGCGTAGTGTGAATGTGCGGGAGAGCATACCACGCCAACCGGCGGCGCGACATCCGCGGTCCGGTCAGAACATCCGGCCCAGATTCAGCTCGACTCGTGTGCCCCCGCGCCGGTCCTGCGCGCTGGCGGTCACTTCCACCTGTCCGAACGGCGTCAGCGAACCAAGCGAGAGGCCGAACCCCGTGTGGTACCGCGTGTGGTCGATGGTGAGCGGGCTGCCGGCGTACCCGGTATTCGTGCGCAATGTTGCGAAGGTCTCCTTGCGTAGCTCCCACTGCACCGCAGCGCCGGCGCGTACGACCGACGTGCCGAATTCCTCGACGGGCCGCAGCCCGACGAATCCGATCTGCCGATCGGGAAAGAGCACGCTCGGATAGGCACCACCGAGCTGGAATCGGCGATGGAGCGGCACCGGATCACCGCGCGTCGCGGCACCGACGGCGGCATCGGTGAGCAGGGTGACGTGTGCGACAAGTGGATGTGCAAAACGCACACGCGCCACATGCTGGAAAAAGTCTGTGGTCCCGACGGCGTATTCGCTGCGCGCGAAAAACGATGCGCCGCGGTGCGGATAGACGGGGCGATCGAGTGCATCCCACGCAAAGACGGCCGCGACACTGCCGAACGCGTCATTGCGGGTGGAGTCCACGATGCTGATGGCGGTGGAGGCGTGCGCCGCTTCGCCAGTCAGTTCGAGTCCAATGCCGCCGTAGCGTCCGATGCGTGCGCCAGTGAACGCATGCAACGCACCGACCGACAGCGTCACTTCCGCCACCCGCTGCCCGGCGTCGAATACCGGAAAGGGCGTCCGCACGAGTGACACGCCGCCGCCGAATGCGTAGCGCGGATTCTGCACGCTGGTGGACACATGTTCGACTGCCAGCTTGAGCTGTTCGCCAAGCCGGAGCTCGAATTCGGTGGTCGATCCGGTGCCCAGTCGGTTCCGCAACACGGCCGAGAACAACAGCGCCGCCTTGTAGGCATCGTCGAAACGAAAGCCGAATCCGGCACGATCCTGCGTCCGCTGCACCACGCTCACGATGATGGACGTGTCGGCGCCGGTGGCATCGAGTCGGTACTGCACACGCTCGTACAACTCGGTGCCATATGCGCGCTGCATCGCAGAATCGAGTGCGGCGGCAGTGTACCAGGTGTCGTCACGCAGCTCGAGTGCGCGGCGGGCACGGAGTGCCGCGCGACCCGTCAATCCGTCGACGACAATCTGGCGCGCTCGAATCGAATCCGTCCACGGCAGGTGTCGCACGAACGGCGCGTCCTGCGGCGGCACGTGCAGCGCGCGCAACTGGACACGCATCGCATCGGCGGCAGTCGTGCCACGGCCGACGATCAATGCCGCCTTGCCGAAGTCGCCGGCGGTCAGCCCGGTGATGTCAGGACGGATGTAGACATCGCACAGCTTCTTCTGTGCGTCGGTGGACGCGTTCATCTGAAACGTAATCGTCTGCATCAGGACATCGGCCAGCGATCGCAGGTCATCCGCACCGAGCAGCGGATCGGCGACGTCGCTGCAGATCACGATGTCCGCGCCGAGTGCCTTGGCGTCGGTGGCCGGCAGGTTACGAACGATGCCACCATCCACCAGCAGCCGACCGTCGAGCAGCACCGGTTCGAAGATGCTCGGCAGCGACATGCTCGCACGCATCGCCTGCGCCAGCGACCCGTGATCGAGCACCACGCCCTGTCCCGTTTCGATATCGGTGGCGACTGCGACGAACGCGCGCGGCAGCGTGTGGAAGTCGCGCGTGGCCTGCGCGGGCCACGTGAGGGTGCTGAGCAAGCGCGAGATGCGTTGACCCGTGATGGCGCCGGACGGGAGCGCTGGACGCCCGTGTTGCATCGGGACGCTGATCAGCGTGCGATCGCCGATGCGACGGCGATCGAGGCCGAGGAAGTGATAGTCCGACGCATCGCTGAAATACGAGGGCCAGTCGAGTCGTCGCACGAGGCTGTCGAGATCGGCCGGCGAGTAACCCATTGCGTACAGCCCGCCGACGAGCGCGCCCATGCTCGTGCCGGTGACGATCTGTGGCGAGATCCCTTCTTCTTCGAGGACGCGCAGCACGCCGATGTGTGCGATGCCCTTGGCACCGCCGCCACTGAGCACGACGGCGACGCGTGGGGTGGTGCGGGACGGCGCGGCTGGTGGCGCCTGTGAGGTCAGCGCGACCGGGAGAAGCACCACGGCGGCCGTTGTGATACGTCGCCAAAGGTCCCGGTGCGTACTGCGCCGCACGTCAGGACGCGTGATGCGTGAAGAGATCATATGGACAAGGATACTGAATCGGTCGAGTCCGGATCAGCCGTATCTGCGGATAGACTTCATGCGTGCCAAATGCGGGTAGAGGGCAGGCGCGTTCCTTCGAGCATTTCTGATGGCTGACCCTGGAGACGTGCCGACATGGGCAATGTGCCGACCGCACTGACCGGACCGGATCTTGAAGCCGGTGTTGCACTGTCCAGTATCGTCGATGGCGGCATGATGCACGGGCACGCCTTCGGCGCACACGTGCTGCTGGTTCGTCGCGGCGACCGCGTGCGTGCGATCGGCGCGCATTGCACACACTATGGTGTCGCGCTCGTCGATGGGCTGGTGGTGGGCAATGAAGTGCGATGCCCCCTGCACCACGCCTGCTTCAGCATCGAGACCGGTGCCGCATTGCGCGCGCCGGCGTTCGATGCGCTCGCGCGCTGGGCCACCGAGGTGCGCGACGGTCAGGTATTCGTGACGCATGCACTCGCGCCTGACTCGGAGGCGCCGACGTTGCCACTCGATCCGGGTGATGCGGGCATCGTGATCGTCGGTGGCGGCGCTGCCGGCAACGCCGCGGCAGAGATGCTACGGAGCGAAGGATATCGCGGGCCGGTGACGATGATCAGCGCCGACACACAGCTGCCCGTCGACCGCCCGAACTTCTCCAAAGGCACGATCACCGGCACCATTCCGCATGAGTTCAACTTTCTGCGACCGGCGAGCTTCTATGCCGAGCGCAACATCACGCTGAAACTCGACACACGCGTGACGTCGATTGACGGTGTGCAGAAGGTCGCCGAACTCGCGAGCGGTGAACGCATCAATTATCGCACATTGCTGATCGCGACCGGTGCCGATCCGATCAAACTCGCCACACCCGGTGCCAACCTGCCGCACGTGTTTACGGTGCGGTCACTCGGCGACAGCGAAGCGATTGCCGCGAACGCGGCCAATGCGAGGAGCGCGGTCGTGATCGGCGCCAGCTTCATCGGCATGGAAGCGGCGGCCGCACTGCGGTCGCGCGGATTGGCCGTGCACGTCGTGGCACCGGATGCGATTCCGATGGCACGTGTGCTCGGCGATGACATCGGCGTGTTCATGCGCCAGGTGCACGACAACCATGGCGTCACATTCCACCTCGGCACAACCGTCGCAACGATCGAATCGAACCGGGTGATTCTTGCCTCGGGCGAGATCATCGATGCGGAGCTGGTCGTGACGGGAGTCGGCGTCCGACCGTCGGTTGAGCTTGCGACCCGAGCCGGGCTGATGGTAGACAACGGCGTGATAGTCGATGCGTACCTCGAGACCAGCACACCCGGGATATTTGCCGCCGGCGATATCGCGCGGTGGCCCGACGCGCATTCGGGCGCGTCGATGCGCGTGGAGCATTGGGTGGTCGCCGAGCGACAGGGGCAGACCGCCGTGCGCAACATGCTCGGACAGCGTGAGGCATTCGATGCGGTGCCGTTCTTCTGGACGGAACAGTACGACGTCACGCTGCTGTACGTGGGTCACGCGGAGCGTGGCTTCACGGCGACGCTCACCGGCTCGCTCGATCCCGACGCGCCGAACGCTCGCGTCGACTATCGGCAAGGCGAGACGTTGGTTGCGGTCGCGACGATCGGACGGGATCGCGAGAGTCTCGAAGTCGAGATCGCGATGGAGCGGGTGCGGAAGCAGGTGAGCTGAGCGCTGCTCGCGCAGCGCCTACCGCCCCCGAATCTCCCGCACCTGTACCAGCTTCTCCCCCGCCGCGTGCAGCGTCGCATCCTGCTTCGCAAAGTGGAATCGCAGGAAGTTGTGCACCGGCTCTCGGAAAAAGCTCGACCCGGCCACGCCGGCGACACCGACATTGCGAATGAACCACTCGGATGCGTCGGTGTCGGTCGCGAAGCCGAGCTCCCCGATGTCCACCATCACGAAGTACGCACCCTGCGGCTCGCTGAAAGGCAGGCCGGATTGCCGCAGATAGTGCAGCATGATGTCGCGACGGCGTGTGTAGTCGGCGCCGATCTTGTCGTAGTAGCTCCACGGCAGCTCGAGGCCTGCAATCGCGGCCTCCTGCAACGGCGCCGCCGCACCGATCGTGAGAAAGTCGTGCACCTTGCGCGCCTGCGCAATCACCTCGGGCGCGGCGTGCATGTAGCCGATGCGCCAACCGGTGATGGAATACGTCTTCGAGAGCGAGTTGCACGTGATGGTGCGCTCGAACGCGCCCGGCAGCGCGGCGAAGTAGGTGTGCACATGCGGCGCATACACAACGTGTTCATACGGCTCGTCGGTGATCACGTAGCAGTCGTGTTTTTCAGCCAACGCCAGGATAATCAGCAGTTCCTCGCGCGTGAACACCTTCCCGGTGGGATTCCCGGGATTGCAGATCACAATCGCCTTCGGCTGCTGCTCGAACGCGCGCGCCAGTTCGTCCGGATCGAAGTTGAAGTGTGGCGGATGCAGTGGCACGTAGATCGGTACCGCACCGGTGAGGATCGCATCGGCGGCGTAGTTCTCGTAGAACGGCGAGAAGACGATCACCTTGTCGCCCGGATTGCAGGTCGTCATCATGGCCACGGCCATCGCCTCGGTACTGCCGCAGGTGACGACGAGATGCTGATCGGGATCGACGTCGAGGCCCGTGAAGTGTGTGATCTTGCGCGCCAGCGCCTCGCGAAACCGCGGCGCACCCCACGTCATCGCGTACTGATGAAATGGCCCACGCGCGGCCCGTTCGAGCGCCTGCAGCATGACCTCGGGCGGATCGAAATCCGGGAAACCCTGCGCGAGGTTGATCGCGCCATACTGGTCCGAGATGCGGGAGGTGCCGCGGATGACGGATTCGGAGAAGACATTGAGACGGCTGGCGGTGATCGGCATGCGGAAACATCGCCCGAGCGGAGCGGACTGAGGAAGGGGCTGCGACGAGTCGGTGGGATTCACCGCAGACATACCTTTGGGCAGCCACGCACCTCACGGGTGATCCTTTGCCAGACCCCCTTGCCGACATCTTGGTCGCGCGGGCCACACGATCGGAGCCACTGCTTGGAAATCGGAATCGACAGCTTTGCCGCCTCCATCGCCGACCCGCTGACGGGTGTCACGCCGACGCCGGTCGAGCGCATGGCCACGTTGCTCGCCGAGATGGAGCTCGCCGACAAGGTGGGCCTCGACGTCTTCGGCATCGGTGAACATCATCGCGCCGAGTTTCTCGATTCGGCGCCCGCCATCATTCTCGCGGCCGCGGCGGCGCGAACGACGCAGATCCGGCTCACGAGCGCTGTGACGGTGCTCAGCGCCGCTGATCCGGTGCGCGTCTTTCAGGAATTCGCAACGCTCGATCTGATATCGAAGGGTCGTGCAGAGATCGTGGCCGGTCGCGGCTCGTTCATCGAGTCGTATCCGCTGTTCGGCCTGCAGCTCGAGGACTACGACTCGCTGTTCGCCGAAAAGCTGCAGTTGCTGCTGGCGATTCGCGACAACCCACGCGTAACCTGGTCAGGTCAGCATCGCGCGCCGCTCACCGGACAGGCGATCTATCCGCGTCCGCTGCAGAATCCCTTGCCGATCTGGGTCGGCGTCGGTGGCACGCCGGCCTCGTTCGCGCGCGCGGGCACGCTTGGCCTGCCATTGATGGTCGCCATCATCGGCGGTGAACATCGACGATTTCGACCACTCATCGATCTGTATCGCAATGCCGGTGCGCGCGCAGGACATGCGTCGGAGAAGCTCACAGTGGGTGTGCATTCGATCGGATTCGTGGCCGAAACAACGGAACAGGCGGCGGAGGATTTCTTCCCGGGCTACGCGCACACCTTCACGGAAATCGGCAAGGAACGCGGTTGGGCGCCGACGACGCGCGCACAGTTCGACGCGCAGCGTGGGCCGACGGGTGCACTGGTGATCGGCGATGCAGACACCGTCACGAAGAAACTGCTGCGCATCAATCAGGATCTTGGCGGCATCTCGCGCTTCACCTTCCAGATGGGTGTCAGCACATTGCCCCATCGGAAGATGTTGCGTGCCATCGAGATTCTCGGATGGAAGGTCAGGCCCCAAGTGCAGTCGGCGCTCGCAGCCGACGCCGCCCGCTGATTCGGCACTCACTCAGTCCACGCCATGTCGCCGTTTCAGCCGATCCTGATCGCGATTGCGATCGCCACACTCGTGATCGCGATCACCGCGCTCGCGCGTCGCTTGCCGATTCCGTCGCCGATTCTGCAGGTGATCGCGGGACTGGGGCTCGGCTTCATACCTGGCATGCGCGTGCCGGAACTGGAACCGGATCTCGTCTTCTTCGTGTTCCTGCCGCCGATTCTGTGGGCCGCGGCATTCTTCACGTCGGTGCGTGAATTCAAGAAGAATCTGCGTCCTATCAGCCTGCTCGCGGTGGGGTTGGTGTTCGTGACGACGGCGGTCGTCGCGATCGCGGCCCGTGCACTGTTGCCAGGATTGCCGTGGGCCGTGGCGGTGGCGATCGGTGCGATCGTGTCACCGCCGGACGCGGTGGCCGCAGCGGCTGTCGTATCGCGATTGCCGGTGCCGCGACGTGTGGTGGTGATTCTCGAAGGGGAAAGTCTCGTCAATGATGCGGCCGCGCTCGTCCTCTTTCGCACGGCGGTGGCCGCGGCGGTGACCGGTTTCTTCAGTCTCGGCGAAGCGGTCGTCCGATTCTTCATCGACGCCGGTGTCGGTGCGCTGATCGGCATCGCCGTCGGCTGGTGTGTGGTGCGTGTCGCACGATGGACGAAGGATTCGCTGGCCGAGACACTGCTCACCATCGCGGCGCCATACCTGGCGTGGGTCGGCGCCGAATCGATTCACGTGTCGGCGGTGCTTGCCTGTGTCGCGGGCGGTGTGTATGTGCGACAGCACTTCTCGACCGTGATTTCGCCGATGTCACGCCTGCAGTCGCGCGCCGTGTGGGATCTGATCGTGTTCATCATCAACGCGCTGATCTTCCTCATTCTCGGCCTGCAGTTCGGACCGATCGTCAAGCAAGTCCCGGCGGGTACACTGCGATCCGTGATCGTTGCCGGCGTTGCAATCAGCATGGTGGCGATTGTCGTGCGACTGGCGTGGGTGCCGGTGGCCACCTGGCTTCCGCGCTGGATGAGTGCCGAGGTGCGACGGCGCGAGCCGGCCCCGAATCGAAAGGGTGTCGCACTCGTCGCGTGGACCGGCATGCGCGGCATCGTATCGCTGGCCTCAGCACTCGCGCTGCCGATCGCGCTCGAGAGTGGAACGCCGTTCCCGTTTCGCTCGGAGATCATCCTGATCACGATGTGTGTGATCATGATCACACTCGTCGTGCAGGGACTGTCGCTGACACCGATCATCAAGTGGTTCGACTTCCCGCCCGATCACGCGCATCACGAGGAGGAGCGTCACGCACGCCGCGAAGCGATGCGTCGCGGGTCCGAAGCCCTCGAGGACCTGGCGCGCGAGCCGTGGGCGGATCAAGAGGAAGTGGATCGTATTCGACGAGAATTGCGAGACCGCATGCAACACCACGCGCGCAACTCATCCGACCTGTCGCACCGGAAGCTGCGCACCGGTGTGTTGCGAGCGGAGCGTCGCATGCTCGTGCGCCTCCGCAACGAAGGCGCGATTTCCGACGAGACGTTGCGTCAGCTGGAGGAGGAGCTGGATCACGAAGCCGTGCGCGTGGGCGCTGGCGACGTGCGGTGACGTCAGCTGAAGCATCGGCGCGCAACGGCGCGCCGATGCTCGGCCCTACTGCCGTCCCGACGGCGTCTCAGGGCCGGCCTGTTCGATCACCGACGGCGTGCTCGTCGTGCCATCCGGCAGCGTCTCGAGTCGATCGAGACGCTCCACGTCGATCGTGATCACGCTGTCGGGCGTGTTCACGAACACGCTCGCGAACTTTGCGTCCCACCGAATCTCGTCCCACAGGTACGAGCCGCGCGCGGTCACACGCGTCGAGAAGGTCTCCTCGTGCGCGTTGATCGAGATGAACAGCTCTGCCTCGGCGTCGCGCAGCATCGCCGGCGTGAAGTTGCGCAACGGACTGCTGTCCGTGATCGGATGCACGATCGTCCAGTGCAGCGAGAAGAACTGCACCGAATCCAGTTCGAGATCGAGTTTGTAGAACTCGCGGCCACGCACGCCGCCGTGATTCTCGAACATCGCAAGGTTCGCAATCACCTTGACGTCACTCAGCTCACTGGGCTGCGTATTCACGATGCGGAACATCAACCCGCGCCCGTCCTCGTACGGTGCAATGACCGCCGATTCGCTGAAGCGTACGCGCATGCGTGGCCGGATGAGTCGCGCGATGAGCAGACCAGCCACCACGATCACGCTCAACGGCCCGATCAACGACTCGAAGATGACGAGCCAGTGCGCCGTGGCGCCGACGGCGTGCATCGGCGTTGTATCGGACGTGGTGAACACTGCGAGGCTGAAACTGAACGCCGACAGGAATGGATCGGCGATTCCCGCCAGCTCCTGGTCGGCGATGGCGTTCGTGCCGAGTGCGATGTACGCGAGTGTAAAGCAGCCATTGAGCAGCATGATCGCGCCGAGCGACCAGCCGAGGAACGTCAGCCAGGTGGTATTCAGCGCGCCAAGATACGCACGCTCGAGACGCTGCGGGCCGAGCCCGAACTTGCGGCTGTTCGGCGACCCGTCACGATTGAGGAATCGGCCGCGCACCTGTTGGCCGACGACACGACCGAAGCCCAGTTCATCCTGATCGACGTGGGGGGACTCGTCGTTGGTTGCGTCAGCGGTCACGTCGGTCTCGAGCGAGGGGTGGAAAGGGCATCTCCCAAAGCTATTGTGGCCGCCTCGACGGACGTGAGAACGGTGGCGGCACGATCGGCTTCCGGCCGGCGGCATTCACCAGTCGCAGAGTCTCCTGCACGGCACGCTCGAGCTGCGTATCGCGACCGGCCGCGACACTCTTCGCATCGAGCAGCACTTCGATGTCCGGTGGCACGCCCTCATTTTCCGCGATCCACTTGTTGTTGATCGGATCGAACACCGCGTTGTCCGGCGCCGTCACCGCACCGCCATCCACGAGCGCGTAGTGCACTGATGACTTCACCAGGCCGCCCCATGTGCGCGCGCCGATCAGCTGCCCCGCCTTCTGCTGCCGGAAGGCCCACGGGAAGTAGTCACCACCGGATCCGGCCATCTCGTTGATCAGCAGCACCTTCGGGCCGAGCACACCCTGCGGCAGTGCGAAGTGTGTGCCGCCCGGCACTTCGTTCGTCACGGCCGCACGCAGTGAACGTGTCATGTAGTCGACCATGTAATCGTCGAGGTTGCCGCCGCCGTTGAACCGTTCGTCGATCACCGCGCCTTCCTTGTCCTGCTGCGCAAAGAAGTAACGATTGAACGAGCGGTAACCGGGTCCGCCGGTGTTCGGCACCCACACATAGGCGAGCCGTCCATTGGACAGTGAATCCACGCGTCGACGATTGTCTTCGACCCAGGCGCGCGTGCGCAGCTCCGACTCATCGCCGACCGGCGTCACGATGTCGGTCCGAGCTCCGTCCATCACCGGCCGGCTGTTCACCTGAATGGTCGTCTGCTTGTCGGCCGTACCATCGAGCCACTGAAACGGATCGTCGTTCGCCGTCAACTCGTGACCGTTCACGGACAGCAGGTAGTCCCCGTTGCGAACCGTCAGCCCCGCGCGATCGAGTGGCGCCTTGAGCGTGGGATTCCAGCTTTCGTACGTCAGGATGCGCGCGATCCGCCACCGCCCATTCTCGACCACCAGATCGGCGCCGAGCAGTCCGACGCGACTCGTGTCCACCGCCGGCATGTCACCGCCGAACACGAACGAGTGTCCAACGGACAGCTCGCCGTTCACCTGGTCGAGGATGTAGTTCAGGTCATCGCGATGCCGGACAAACTCCACCAGCGGACGATAGCGCGCGCGCACGGCGTTCCAGTCGTTGCCGTGCATGCCGGGATCGTAGAAGAAGTCGCGTTCGTAGTGCCACGTTTCATCAAAGATCTGACGCCACTCCGCACGACGATCGAGATACGTGCGCAGCATCACGGTGAGCGCGCCCTTCCCCGGCGCCGGCGGCGCATCGGTGCCGACCACTGACCACGTCTCACCGGCGAGATACAGCAACTTCTTGCCATCGAGTGAGACCGACGCGTCGCGCACACCGCGCACGAACGCATCCGCCTTGCGCTCGGCGAGTGTGAACTTGCTGAACGCCAGGCCCGGCGCGCCATCCACACGTTCGCCGATGAAGACAGAACCCTTGGGCCCGGCGATCAGCTCACGATACTTCTTCACCGGCAACGGCAGGGCTACGATGCGGCGATCGAAACCGGCGAAGTCGATGCGCACTTCGCGCGTCGCGGCCGACGTGTCGGGCTTGGCCGGCGGCGGCGCGGCTTCCTCATCACTCTTCGGCACGAACGGACTCGCGTCATCTGCGCGCAGCACCGCGACATACACGCCGTACGTTGGCTCCGATGAAATCGAGCTGGTGTTCGCCCAGCCCGAACCAAGCGCCACGTCCGTGCTGGCAAGGAACCAGAGATGCCGGCCGTCGCGATCGAACGCGGGTGTGCGCGCATCGGCCATCGCGTCAGTAAGTGGCGTTGCCTTGCCGGTGACGACCGACCACACCACGATGCGATGGAAGTTGTTGACGGACGACTTACCGTACGCGAGCCACTTCGAATCGGCGGACCAGACGAGTCCCGAGCTACCGCGATCGATGTTGCTGCCGCCGACGTCTGCCGTGATGATCTTTCCACTCGCCACGTCGATCACGCGCAATTGCACGTTGTCGTCGAAGAATGCGATGCGTGAGCCGTCAGGTGACCACGTCGGTTCCCACGCCATCTTCGACTCACCGATCGACAGTGCGCGCGGCGTGCCGCGACCATCGGCAGCCCCGATCAGCAGGCGATAGCCCGCGCCGGAATCGGAAAACCACGCCACCTGCTTGCCATCCGGCGACCACATCGGCGCGCGATCCGCCGCGCCGCTCGATGCGGTCAGGTTGCGTACGTCACCATTTTCCACTGGCACCGTGAAGATCTCACCGCGCGCCTCGAACACGGCCCGTGCGCCAGTCGGTCCGAGCGACGCAGCACTGATCTGCTTCGACACATCTTCCCAGCGTGCATCCGCCCACGCAAAGTCACCGGAAATCGTGATCGACACCTTGGTCGTGCGACCGGTCGCTGGATCGAGCGTGTGGATGTAACCGTCCTGCTCCAGCACCAGCATGCCCGCACCGCCGGACAACCGCTTCACGTCGGCGTCCTTGAAGTGTGTCACCTGCGCGAGCGCTTTCGTGGCGACGTTGTACGACCAGACGTTCGCGGCCCAGTCGCGATCCGACAGGAAGTAGATCATGCCGCCCATCCACACCGGACGCGTGTCCTGCGTGCGCTCGTTCGGCAGGCGTGTCTCCGACAGATCGTTCAGGTCGAGAATCGTCAACGGCGTGTTCTGCCCGCCGCGATAGCCGCGCCACTCGATATCCCAGCGGTCCACGCGATCGACAATCACCTTCGTTCCGGTGCCATCGTACGACGCATCCTGCCCCCACGGCGCCTGCAGCATCGTCGACGGACCACCAGTCGCCCGCACCGACCAGAGCCGGTTGTATGTCGCGGGCGCCACGCCGCGTGAGGACGCGTACATCACGCGCGTGCCGTCGGGCGTCCAGCCCCGCGCGAATGACGCCGCCGGGTGCCAGGTCAGGCGCGTCGCATCGCCACCCGTGGCGCGCATCACGTACACCTGCGGGGATCCCGACCGGTTCGACGTGAACGCGATCGATCTTCCATCGCCCGAGAAATGCGGATCGCTCTCGACCGCTGCCGTCGCGGTCAGTCGCCGCGCCGTGCCTCCGCTGCGCGCCACGATCCACAGATCCGCGCCGTACGTGAAGGCGATGTCGGTTGCGCTGATCGTCGGGTCACGCAGCAACCGTGCGTCCTGCGCCGCGCCGGGTGTCGGCAGCAGTGCGGAAAGTGCCAGCAGCGAAAGGAGTCGACGCATCGGTCAGTGTGTGGGAGAGTCGGACGGGCGGCCAGCCGAGTCTACGCGATCGTCCTCGACGAGGTTTCCCGCACAACGATATACTGCGGTTCGTGACCCGCGCACATGGTCGATCCGCCTTCGCATCCGACACGAAATCCTTGCACGATGGAGTCGCGGGATGAGTGGTGTGGAGTCGCAACGTCGAATTCCCTTCGAAAGGCTCGACGTGTTCACGGCGTCGCGCTTCGGTGGGAACCAGCTCGCTGTCTTCACTGACGCGTGCAGTCTGACCGACGCCGAAATGCAGTCGTTGGCCGCCGAGATGAACCTCAGCGAAACGACGTTCGTGCTGCCGCCGGAAAATCCGGCGAATTCGGCCCGCATCCGCTTCTTTCACCCCAGCGCCGAGATGCCGTTCGCCGGACACCCGACGCTCGGCACCGGCGTGTTACTGGCGCACCTCGGGCACCCGCACGGCGATTCGCTCCTCCGTCGGCGCGACGCACCTCATCGCGGAAGTCAGCGCGGCTGCCATCGTGCGTGCATCACGCGACCTGACGGCGTTACGTGCGTCCATTGCGACCAAGCCGCATCTCGACGGACGCTTGTCGCTGCTGATCCATGCGCGACGCGACGAGCACATTCACCCGCGGATGTTCGCGCCACCCGCGGGTACGTGGCAGGATCCGGCGACAGGCAGCGCGACGTTCCATCTGCAGCAGGGGTGGAGATCCGGCGGCCGAGTGCGCTCCGCGTCACGGCGGCCCGCACTGCTGACGGTATCCGAGCCACCGTCAGCCGGCGATGTGTGCAGGTTCTCGCTGGATGCGAGCGCATCTGACTGCGGCGCGCGCCCGTCACGGCAACGCGAACGCCACGTACGTACCACCACTCGGCGCGCCATTCTTGCCACCGCCACACGCAATCACGATGTACTGCTTGCCGTTCACCATGTAGGTCGACGGCGTCGCGTTGCCGGCCGCCGGCAGCGTAGTCTCCCACAGCAGCGCACCGGTGGCCTTGTCATATGCGCGGAACTTGTTGTCGTATGTCGTCGCACCGATCAGCAACAGACCGTTCTGCGTCACGATCGCACCACCATAACTGTCGGTGCCGGTGTTCGTCACACCCTGCGCCGCGAGCTTCGGATACTCACCGAACGGAATCGTCCACGCGGCCTTGCCGGTGTTGAGATCGATGGCGTTGAGTGTGCCCCACGGCGGCTTGATGCCCGGGTAGCCTTCATGATCGAGGAAGATGTCGAAGAACGCCGTGCGGTACTTGAGGAAGTACGGACTCTTCTCCATCGCATGCGTCGACGCGACCTTGCCCGTGGTCAGATACTCGACGATCTCCTTCACCGCCGAGCCATCCATCGCGCCGCCGAACGCCGGCATGCGTCCGTTCCCTTCCTTGATCATTTGCGTGATCTGGTCGGCTGTGCGGCGCTGCGCGATGTCCACGAGGGTAGGGCCACCAGCGCCACCCTGCCGATTGTCGCCATGACAGCCCGCGCAGTTGGCGGCGTACAACGATTCATCACCGCGCGGCACGAGTTTCAGCAGCCACGCCATTTCGTTCGAGTTCACGTACAACAATCCCGTACCCGGATCGAACGCGGGACCGCCCCATTCACCGCCCCCGTCGACACCGGGAAAGATGATCGTGCCCTTCGTCACGTTCGGCGCCTCGAACGGGTCGGTCGGGTTGTACTGCTCGAACGTCTTGAGGGCCGCAGCGTGCGCTTCCGGGGTGCGCGTCGTCAGATCGTTTTTCGTCAGCGACTGACGCGCGAACGGCAGCGGAAGCGTCGGAAATCGCTGCGTCGATGACGGGCGTTCGCCGTCCAGTGCACGCGTCGGCATCTTGCGTTCCTCGACGGGGAACATCGGCGTGCCGGCCACGCGATCGAACAACCAGACATGCCCCGTCTTCGTGATCTGCGCGACGGCGTCAACCGCCGTGCCGTTGCGCTGCACTGTGACGAGCATCGGTGACGCCGGCAGGTCGCGATCCCACAGATCGTGCTTCAGCACCTGGTAGTGCCAGATGTGTTTGCCGGTACGTGCGTCGAGGGCAATCACGCTGTTGGCGTCGAGATTGTCGCCGAGTCGATTGGCGCCGTAGAAGTCGTACGATGCGGAGCCGGTGGCGGCGAAGAGCATGCCGCGCTTCGGATCGATCGTCACGCCGGCCCACGCATTCACACCGCCGGCCACCTTCCAGGCATCGGGAGGCCACGTCTCGTACCCCGCTTCACCCGGATGCGGAATGGTGTGAAAGCTCCATCGCAGCGCGCCCGTCTTCAGGTCGAACGCGCGAATGTCACCGGGAGCACTCGGCAGCTGCTCCGGTACGGTGCTGCCCATGATCAGCATGTCTTCGAATACCACACCCGGCGTACTCGCACTGACCGACAGATCTTTTGCCGGACGCCCGAGCCCCTCGCGCAGATCCACCCAGCCGCTGTCGTTGCCCCAGCCGGCGATCTTCGTGCCGGTCTTGCGATCGAGCGCGAAGAGCTTGTAGCGATAGTTGAAGATCACACGATCACCGGTCACTACGACGCCGCGATGCCGGAAGCGCGAGGCGGGCGGTTGGCCGTTATTCGGGTCGAAGAGCCAGAGCTGCTCGCCGGTCGTCGCATCGAGCGCGAAGACATGCATCTTCGGCGTCGTCGCGTACAACACACCGTCAATGACGATCGGATTGGCCTGCATCTCCGATCCCTTGAACTCATCGTGCGTCTCGAACGTCCACGCGACCTTGAGTGACTTCACGTTGGCAAGCGTGATCTGGCTCAGCGTGGTGAAGTGGGTGTGGTCGGTGTTGCCGCCATACACCGGCCAGTCCACGGAGGCACCCTTTGGCGCGGGGGGGTTCTGGCATGCAGTGAGCACAACGGCAAGCGTCGCGAGACGCGCGAGGGCGACAGCAATTCGGGTACGCATCGAGCAGTGCCGGCAGAGGTGAGATGACCGGCGCAATCTGGCGGGCCGGGCAGTGGAACAGTAGCCGCCGGTACGCGCAGCGTCACAGGCAATCGCGAATTGCCCCCCCGTGCTGCATCCGGGGCGCGCGCACGCTATATCAGAGCAGCCGCCGCCCACCTCTCCCGCCCTCGCGACCACCATGCCCGTCGCTCGCCGCGCCATCCGTGCGTGCCTCGCACTCGCGACACTCGCCGTTGCGCCGACCAGTGCGCACGCGCAGGTCTCCGAATCCGCGTACCGGACGCGTCGCATCGCCGTCCTGACGCGCCTCGCGTCGAACATGCTGATCGTGCCCGCGCGCGCGTCGTTCTTCTACGACGATCAAATGGGTTACGTGCAGGCGCCCGATTTCCAGTATCTCACCGGCCTCGATCAGCAGGTCGGGGCGGTCCTGGTCTTCGACGGCAGTGATGCCACCGTCACACTCTTCGTGCCGCGTCCGAGTCCGCTCGTGTCACTCGGCATCATCGCGCCAAACGCTGAGTCTGCGCGCACCCTGCGCTTCAACGACGTCCTGCCGATCGATTCGCTCGAGCCGCGCCTGAAGGCGCGATTCGCGAGTGCACCGACGACGGTGTTGATCGCAGGCACTGACGCGCGCGGCGCCGTGCAGACGCCGCTGCCGATGGCCACCAGCGGGCTACGCTGGCAAGCCTGGGTGACATCCCTCGGTGCAAAGGAAGGCAAGCCTGCGACACCGCTTCTGCGTGCACTCCGCGACGTCAAGAGCGCCGAAGAAATCGCAATCCTGCGACGCGTTGGTCGAGCGAGCGGTGCGGCGTTCCTGGCGGGCATTCGGGCCCTGCACGTCGGACAGACGCAGCGACGCGCTGAGTTGGCGGTGGTGAACGCCTGCGTCGCGGCAGGCGCGCGTGGCGTGTCATTCTGGCCGTGGACGATGAGTGGACCGAACGCACAATTCGCGAATCTCTTCTCGTCGTTTCAATCGTACGAACACATCGATCGTGTCATGCAACGCGGCGAAGTGGTGCGTGTGGACGTGGGATGTCAGGCCGATCACTACATGGGTGATGTCGGTCGGACGGCACCTGTGTCAGGGCACTTCACCGACGGGCAGCGCGAAGCGTGGGATCTGTTCATCGCCGGCTATCGCGCCGGCCTCCCGCTCATCAGGGATGGCGCGGCCACTGCCGACGTCTTTGCCGCCGCGATCGCGGAAGTCCGCAAACGCGCGCCAGCGCTGAAAACCGCGCAGGGCAAACGCGCCGCCGAAATTCTGCTGGCGCCGAACGGTACCGATCCGTGGGAGATCCACGGCGTCGGTCTCGATGATGCCGAGGGGCAGCCTCCCGTGCTGCGGACCGGGATGGTGGTCGCGTATGAACTGATGTTCGTGGTCGACGGCGACGGATTCTATCTCGAAGATATGATCGCGGTCGGCGCCACCGATCACGAACTGCTGACACCCGGTCTGCCGTACACGGCCGCGGAAATCGAAGCCGCGATAGCCGCACGACCGACTCGTCGCTGACGTCACGCCTTCACTCCACTGCACCGTCATATGTCTACGTCCCGTCGCGAATTTCTCGCCACGTCGGCTGCAAGTACGGCCGCGCTGTCGCTCGGCCCGCTGTTGCGCGATGATGTCGTATCACCCGCGCCGGCGCGCGTCGTCACGACACGCCGGAAGGCGAATCCGATTCCGCTCACCCGCGTGCGACTGACCGGTGGTCCGCTCAAACATGCGCAGGAGCTGACGGCGACGTATCTGTTGTCGCTCGAACCGGATCGCATGCTGTCTTTCTATCGGCAGCGCGCAGGACTCACTCCAAAAGCCGCGCCATACGAAGGGTGGGATGGTGGCGGACGCAATCTTACCGGGCACATCGCCGGTCATCATCTGTCTGCTGTCTCGCTGATGTACGCCGCCACCGGCGACGCACGATTCAAGGCACGCGCCGACTACATCGTGCGAGAACTCGACGTCGTACAGCGCAAGAATGCGGACGGCTACCTCGGCGCGCTGGAAGGCTTGCGCGAGGCATTCGCGCGACTGTCGAAAGGGGACATCAAGTCCGGAGGATTCGACCTGAATGGGCTGTGGTCGCCGTGGTACACATTACACAAGACGTACGCCGGTCTGCGCGATGCCTGGCGCTACACGGGGAACGCAACTGCGCTCGCCATCGAAACGCGCTTCGCCGCCTGGGCGGAAGGTGTGCTGGCGCCGCTCAGCGAGGCGCAGGTGCAGCTGATGCTCAACACTGAGCATGGCGGCATGAATGAAGTCTTCAACGATCTCTACGTCGACACGCGTGATGCGCGCTGGCTCGCCCTCTCGCATCGCTTCGAGCATCAGGCCTTCACCACACCGCTCAAGCGCCACGAAGACAATCTCTCGGGCAAACACGGCAACTGTCAGATCCCGAAACTGATCGGTTCTGCGGTACGCTATGACGCGACCGGCAACATGGACGATATCGTCGCCGCGTCGTTCTTCTGGGATCGCGTGGTCCGCCATCACACGTATGCGAGCGGTGGCCACGGGCTCAACGAATACTTCGGGCCGCCCGATCGTCTCGCACCACGCGTCGATGGGCGCGCCGCCGAGACGTGCAATGTGTACAACATGATCAAGCTCAGTCGCGAGCTCTTCGCGCTGCGGCCCGATGCGGCGTACGCGGACTTTCACGAACGCGCGCTCTTCAATCACATCCTCGCCTCCATCGATCCCACCGACGGGCGCGTGTCGTACATGGTGCCGGTGGGCCGTGATGAGCAGCAGGAGTATCAGGACCCGCAGAAGGATTTCACCTGCTGCGTCGGCACCGGGATGGAGAGTCACGCGCTGCATGGCCTCGGCGTGTTCTACGAGTCGACCGATACGATCTGGCTCAACCTGTTCGTGCCCTGCGTGGCGCGAAGTACGGTCGGCGGCACGACACTCACGCTCGAGACAGGTTTTCCGGATGGTGACACGGCAACGCTGTCACTGGCAATGCCTGCCCCGACAACATTCACGCTCGCCGTGCGCCGCCCCGTCTGGGCTGGCGACGACTTCCGCATCGCAGTGAATGGTGACGCGCTTCTGCAGCCCGCACTCGCGAGCCTCTACGATCCCGTGGCCGGCGGACGCGCTGGCGGTGTGGGGAATGAGTCGGAAATGCGTGACAGCACGTACGTGCGCATCACGCGCGCATGGCGGAATGGTGACACCATCACGATCTCGACGCCGAAATTCCTGCGCCTCGAACCGACGCCCGACGACAGTCAGGTGACGGCGATCATGTGGGGCCCACTCGCGCTGGTGGCAGACATCGCGCCGCGCGAAGAGGGCGAGTGGTCGGAGAATCCATCACAGCGGCCGCCACACGTCGGTCATCTCTTCGTCTCGGCGTCGCGTGATCCGAAGGACATCCTTCGCGCCGGCCCCCGCCCCGGCGATTTCACCGTGACCGACGCCGTGCGCGCGCGTGACGGCTCCGGCACCGCTGCGGCCGTCACGTTGATGCCATTCCATCGCACGCATCGGCGCCGCTACGCGCTGTACCACGATCTGCTCACGCCTGCGGAGTTCGACGCGTTCGTGGAACGACTCGCACGTGACAAGGCCGCCGCCGCGCGTCTCGAAGCGAACACCGTCGCGCATGTACGGCTCGGCGAACCGTCCGATGAAACCGCGACCAACTTTCGCAGTGAGCCGTCGTCACGCACGATCGGCCGCACCGAAGGCCGTCCGCATCGCGCCGGACCGGGCCACTTTTCCGTCGAGATGGCGGTCGACGGTACTAAGCCGATGTCGCTGATCATTACCCACTTCGTGGAACGCGGCCTGCCCGCGCCGATCGCCGACTTCCAGGTGAGCGTCGACGGCACCGTCATCGCGCGATATGTGCCCAATCGTGACGCGTCCGGCTTTTATGATGTGCAGTACGACGTACCACTCGCGCTGACGACCGGTAAGTCGAAGGTCATCGTGCGATTCGACGCCGCTGCAGCTAGTCGCATCGTCCCTGTCTTCGATCTGCGGACAGTGCGGCGCTGAACTGCTGGTCTCGCACAGAGCCACGGAGCCACAGGGCGCGCGCGAATCGGCGCCTCTCTCGTTCGAGCGAACAGTTTTCACGCGGGGCTCGCGGGGGACGCGGGGAAGTGCAACTGCAAATGCTTTTGAAACGGCGTCTCACATGCGCAGTTTCAAAAGCATTTGTTTTCCCGCGTCCCCCGCGAGCCCCGCGTGAAAACTGTTTGATCGACTGCGAGCGAACTCTGTGTGGCTCTGTGCCTCTGTGCAAGACCAGCAGTTCCGAACCACGTAGACCGTGATCACACAATTCCCGCGCGCCGCTTCGCCTCCGTGATGATCGCCGTCATCACATCGCGGTGCGTCGAGAACGTGTCGTCGACCACCTGCAGCGTCGGAATCGCCGTCGGAGACAGCCCGAGTGGTTGCGCCTTGTTGTCCCAAAAGCCCACCTCGTGCACACCCGTACTGCCGCGTCCGGGAGCCGGTGTGCTCAGATGCTGGAAGTTGCGCGCATACTTCCGCCAGCGCGTGCCCAGCCCGACCTGAAACATCGGAATGAATTCATACAACGCATCGTAGGGCATCTCGCCGACGGCGACGGTATTCGGGAACTTTGCACGGAGGTTGTTCACCAGTCGCCTCGTGCCGTCGTGCATGTCGCCGTTGGTGCTGTTCACATGCCCGCCAACGATGTCGAGGAAATATGCATCCACATCGAAACGGTCGATCATCTCGGCAATCCTTCCCTCGAGATGATTGCGCCAGCGGTCCTCGCCAAGATTCATGTAGGTGAGCCAGCCGTCCTGATGGCGATCGTTGTTCCAGTCCACCCAGTTCAGGTTGTAGATGTCGCCATCGAGCTTGTGAGTGGCGCCACTCCTGATCTTCTCCCACACCGGTTGTGCACGATTGGCCGAGTTGCTGCCGTACATCGGCATCATCCGAAATCCCAATGCGCGCGCTTCGGTGATCAACGTGCGGAAGCCAGCGTCACCACCCATGCGCGCCGGCAGCTGATAATTCGGATAGTCCCAGTAGTAGCGGCCATCCCACGCGGCAAGGAACACGAGCACCTTGCTGGCCGGCATCTGCGTCGCGATCCATCGCAGAACGGCGAGCTGCTGCGCGTAGTCGTTGAAGATGAATCCCGTGTAGTGCATGCCATGCAGCGTGGTCACCATCGCGATGTCACGCATCCACACGGGAACATCTGCGCGCGCGTCCCACGTCGGCAGATTGAAGGCGCGTTCGATGTGCGCCATGTGCGGCGCCATCGCATCCTCGAACGTGGTGGCGCGACCGAGCTCCCACCGCGGCACCTCGATGCGCGTATCGTTGCGCCAGGCGTCGTGTTCGTAGATCGCTTCAGTACGGAATGCTGTCGGCCCCGCCTGATGGTAGTAGCGCTTCGGACGCACCCGTGTGTCGTGTGTGGTGATGTAGCGGAAGTCATTCCCACCGGCCTGCACGATCGTGATCGGCGTCGTCATGCTTTGTGGTGTCTGCGCGCCGTGCAGATCACCGGCGCCAAACGTGTATCCGCCGAGCACATCGCCATCGTGCGTGTCGTTGAGCGAGCCGCCGCCGAAGGAGACCGTGCCACGCGGAATGTCACGAATGACAGTCGTCACGGAACGGATCGGCCGCGACATCTCCGCCACGATGTCCCACGTGATTGTGCGACCGCTGCGCGCGAACTTCACCAACACTCGGCCCGGCGCTTTTTCCTGACCGCCAGCCCACGTCAGGCCCGTGCAGGTGAGTTCGAGTGCATCATCACTGCCGCCGGCGTGCATCAGCGATGCATCGAGTGCGTACGTGTTCTCGGCCGTGAACACGAGAAACGAGAAGCGATGTCCGCCGAACGCCACTGCCGGCTCGGGAAAGTCGAAGCTGAATTTCATCAGCGACTCGCCACGCGGCGGGATGTACACATCGCTGGTGCTCGACAGCGCGAGAATCTCGGCCGTTTGCACAGCCTGTTCCGACGCAACGATGACGGCGCTGGCTGATGCGACGTCGGCTGCGACCGGATCGCGCGGGACGAGGGCGCCAACGCTGGCGGCGCTGACGGTCTTGATCCAATCGCGTCGCGAGAACGGTTCAGTCATGGCACGGGCTGGCGGAGGAATACACGAGCTCGGCAGTGCCGCAGAGGCCGCTCGAGCGGTAGCATACATCGCAACTCTACGGCACGATCCCCGCAGAGGAGTGTCTGAGACTGCGCTCGCGACGCCGCGATGCCCTCGACAGAATCGTCCATTCGGACGAATCGTGCTACCCTGACAGACCTCTCGTACGGCATGCCTGTTTCGCTCACCGCGACCTGTCCGACCTGCAACGCGAACATCGCTGACGACGATCGTACCTGTGGCCGGTGCGGTGCGGCGGTCAGCACATTCCCGATTGTCGAGCGCACGCCACTGATTCTGCCGGGGAATCCCGCGCTGAGCGCCGACCTCGTCCGTGCGCGCGTCCGACCGATTCGCGTCTTCGCCGGCGTCGCCGTCGGATCACTCGCGCTGCTGGCTGTGCTCTGGGTGCGCTCGGCGGACGACCAGGAACCCGAAACGGCGCCGCTCGCGCGCGGCATCGAGGCTGTGTCCGACAGCGTTGCGAGTGATGCAGCCGCGCCACAACCAGCGTCGCCTGCAAGCGACTCCGCGCGCAGCGTTGCCGTCGTTCCGAGCTCGACACCAGTCGTCGCCGCTCTTCCGCCGATTCCGACGCCAGAACAAGTCGCGTCGATTTCAACCTCATCCGTGCCCGTATCGGCGGCCTCGGCGCCAGCGTCGAGGCCCGCGGTGTCCACCGCGCCGGTGCGTCCCACCGTCGAGGCCATGCCAAAGGCAACGCCCTCGCGAGCAGCAGGGGCGGCGGCAACGACGCCTGCAAAGGTCGCAGTTGCGGCACCATCCGTCGCACCTGTTCTGCGTCTCGCGTCACTCGTGTCCGATTCACTGCGGCCCGGCGAGCTGCTGCAGCTGCGCTGGTCGGTTCAGGATCGTACCACCGGACGTGCCGTGCCGATGTCGCTCGAATTCACCAGTGCGGACGCGACCATCGCGCAGGTTGATCGACGCACCGGCGTTGTGACCGCGAAGGCACCAGGCCGCGTGAAAATCATCGCGGACGCAGGCGTCGCCGGTACCGCAGCGGTCGATCTCTGGGTCCGCGCCGCCGCACCGCGCGCCGCGACCGTCGCCGCAGCTCCCGCCGAATCATTGCAGATGCGTTCCGAAGCCGCGCGTTCGGTGAGCACGATGGTGGCGCCGAGTGCGGTGCGTGCGCCACTCGTCAGTGCACCGCCGGCAGCCGCCACGCGTGCAATGACTCGCACCGATCTGCTGGACGCGGATGACGTGCGTTCCGCCGTCGATCGATTCGTCAGTCAGGTGCGCATGGGCGCCGTCAAGAATTTCGAGCTGGTCAGCTTCTTCAGCGATGGTGCGGGACATCGCGTGGCACTCGCTGGCTCACCAGCGACGATCGGCGCCGGCGGTAACATCGTGCGTGTCACGTTCGATGTACGGCTCTCGAAGTTCGACGCCGTAGGGCGTCCCCTCACACGTATCGCGCCGATCTCGATGGATATCGAAAAACGACAGGGAGAAGTGACCTCGTCGGCCATCAACATCAGCGCACTCCGGAAGCCATGATTCGCTCACTGATCGGTCTCGTCACCGGTATGTCGCTCGTCGCGACATCGCCATTGCGTGCGCAGTCCGCGCAACCGTTCGCGATGCAGCTGTCGGCACTTTTCACCACCATCCGGGCCGGCACCACCACGGTCTCCGGTGCCGGCGCCGAATTGCAGCAGCGCATCAGTCGCGTCTATGCCAGCGAATCATTCGGCGCCTTGTCCGTCGGCATCGGTGCGCAATACACCGTGCACAAGAAGGTGCAGGACCGGCTGCAGATCGTCGGCATCTTCATCGAGCCGCGCTGGGTGCCCGCCATCGGATCAGGCTCGATTTTCCCGTACCTCTCAGCGCGACTCGCGGCGCAGCGCATGAAAGGGGAATTCCAGTTTGCCGAGGACGGCAGCGCCAACGGCAGCGCCTTCGGCGCCGGCGGCGGGCTCGCGATGAAGTTGTCGCGCACCACGAATCTCGACGCGGGTGTGCAGCTGATTCGACAGCAGTTCGGCAATATCGGCGTGCTCACCTTCAAGCCGTTCACGACGTACACCGCAAAGGTCGGTGTCAGTCTTGGTTACCCCCGATGATGAACAGACTGCGTAACACCTCGAGCTTCACTCAGCTGTCGTCGCCACGGATTCGCCGAATGTGGCACGCTCCGCTGCTGGCCGGATTTCTCCTCGTCAGTGGCGTGCTCGCTGCCTGCTCGAGTGGCAGCTCGGACGCGTGTGATGGCATCATCGGCCCGGTGCGCGTACTCACACCCGCGCCGGTGTCGCTGACGCTGAACGTCGGCGCGATCAGTCAGGTCACCGCGAGCCTCTCGGGCGGCTGTCCGAGTGATGATCGCTCAGTGCAGTGGTCGTCGAGCGACGTCAACGTCGCGACGGTCGACAACGCCGGCAAAGTCACCGCGATCGGCGCCGGGTCCGCGACGCTGAGCGCCAGCGCATTCGCCGGTCAGGCTCGAACGACGGTCGCGGTCACGGTGCGCCCACGCGTCGCGTCCAGCATCGACGCGCGACCGGACATCGACACGCTCTCACCGCTTGGCACACGCACGCTCAACGTCATCGTGAAGGACCAGGACGGCGTGGTGCTCAGCGGCGCGGCGGCGGTCTGGCGTTCGCTCACACCATCCCTCGCCACCGTCACCGCGACCGGCGTCGTCTCGGCGGTCGCCAGCGGCACGGCGAACATCGAAGTCTCGACACCGCGCGCCGGCGCCGATTCGCTGCGCGACACCGTGCGCATCCTGATCGTGCCGGCGTGCAGCCTGGTGCGACCCGCCCCGTTCGGAACCACGATCAGCGGCAGCATCGACGCGTCGACGTGCCAGAACCTGTTCGGCTATCGGGTGGCCAATCAGTACTCGATCACGGCGTCCGAACAGACGTATTATGCGATCCGACTCGTGCCGGCGATTTCGCTGGCGCTCGTGCCGCTCAACATCTCGAGTGGACTGTATGGTCTGTCGAGTGCTGATACGGCGGTCACCGCACTCGGCGTGATCCGCGCCGGCACCTTCGGATTCCTCGTCACGGCCAACGTACAGACGCCGGGCACGTACACCGTGTCGACCGCGCTGAATCCCGATCCGCGACTGACCTGCGCCACCACGGATGTGACGACGGGCGTTTCGTTCCAGACTGCGCTTACACCGTCGTGTTCGCAGCGCGATATCCGGATCCTGCCGGCATTTGCCGTTGGGCAGCAGGTGCGCATCACCGCTACGGCGCCGGGATTCCCGGTCACGATCGAACTGCGCAACGCCACCACCGGCGCCGTCATCCAGCGTGTCACCGCGACCACATCCGGCGGCGTCGCGACCATTGCATTCAGCAACCCCACCGCGCGATTCGGTATCGTCCGCGTCAGTGGCACCGGAACGGTGAACGACCTCGTGACGATGACGATCGCGCTGTAGGAGCGTCGGCTGGTACGCACTGCCGATGTGCACTCGCGTGGTGGATGACGTCGATGGCCACTACCTTTGCCCCTTCGCAGCGTTCACGCTCACCGATGCCGGTGTACGTCGCCAGTGGTGCGTGCGAACTGCCCGTCTCTCGTGTCTCGCACCCGGCCCATGTTGACGCCCGCTTCACGTTTCACGCAGTGCACCGCTGTCACGCTCCTGCTCGCCGCACTGGTCGGCTGCAGCAAAGAGCCGCCGAAGGCCACAACAGATTCGGCCAGACCGTCAGCATCGACCACCGCTACGGCGACCAGCGCTGCGACTCCACCCGCGCACGACACGGCGCCTCCAGCACCCGGCACGCTCCGCGAAGGTCGTACCGCGATGGATCAGCGCTCGTACGCCGCCGCCATTCGAGCTGGTGATGCGAGCACCGCGAAGTGGCCACAGGTGGAGGCCGCGCCAGGTGCGTTGCTGCCCGGCAAACGCATCATCGCGTACTACGGCAATCCCCACTCGAAGAAAATGGGCGTGATTGGCGAATACCCTGAGGCCGAAATGCTCGGCAGGTGGGATCGCACCGTGCAGGAGTGGAAGACTGCCGATCCGGCGACACCGGTGGTGCCGGCGATTCATCTGGTCGCAGTCATCGCGCAGGGCGCGGCAGGACCGGACGGCATGTGGCGCCGCCGCGAGGACGCCTCGATGATCGAGAAGACATACGCGTGGGCGAAGAGCCGCAATGGTGTGCTCTTTCTCGACATCCAGGCGTCGCACAGCACGCTGCAGCAGGAGTTGCCTGCGCTGCTCCCGTATCTCGAGCGGCCGGATGTGCATCTCGGTGTCGATCCCGAGTTCTACATGCACTACGACAAGGAAGGCGCGCGGCCGAGCAGCAAGATCGGCACCATGTTGGCGTGTGACGTTAACTATGTCATCCGGACGCTCGACCGCCTGGTGACGGAAAAGCACCTGCCGCCGAAGGTGCTGGTCGTGCATCGCTTCACGCGCAAGATGGTGCCGGATGCCGAAGAGATCCGGCCGACGCGGAATGTTCAGGTCGTGATGCACATGGACGGCTGGGGTCCGCCGTGGCTCAAGCTGGACTCATTTCGCGACTATGTCGTGAACCATCCGGTGCAGTTCACGGGGTTCAAGCTGTTCTACCACAACGACACGAGGAAGGGCGATGCCTTGATGTTGCCGTCGGAACTGCTGCGGTTGCGGCCAGCGTTGAGTTACATCCAGTATCAGTAGGGCGGGGTCGATGCGGGTTTGCGCGGTGTCGAGCGGGCGGGTGCCGGCGCTACTCCTCCCGATGCTGTCGTCCAAGGTTCGTTCTCCGAAATGCCTGCCAGTCGTCATGGATCCGGTCGAACAGCGCTACGACGTCGATGACGAAAGCTTCACCACCGCGCGGTGACCAGACGAGATTCTCACGCAGCAGATCTGGCGTCTCATCAGAAGGACGCCAACGTTCGACGACGCGCGACGCGCAATCGACAATCCAGTACTCATCAACCTTGTTGGCGAGGTAGAAGTCGCGCTTCATGACGCGATCGATCCGGGCCGAACTGACGGAGAGTACCTCGACTGCGAGGAGCAACTCTGAGATCTCCGACCAGGATGGTTCACCAGTGGCCGACGATATTCCTCGAGGCGCCACAAAAACATCCGGCTGTGTGATCGTGCCTTCGCGTAACTCGAGATCGGCGGGCGACGTCAACGCAATGCCAACCGGCACGCGTCGCAGGTATCCCATCAGGACGTAAAGAATCTCGGCCACCGCGATCTGATGCGGCCCGCCTGGTGCCGGCGTCACGAGCAACTCGCCGTCGAGCAGCTCGTAGCGCGGCCACGGACGATCTTCCTGCGTGAGCTCGCGGACATCCGCCGCGGTCCAGCGTCGCGTGACAGGCATGGCCATAGACTGCTCGCTGCGTCGGGGAATTCGCAAGGGCGTGGCATGCGCGAGCATTGCACGCGGTTCCTGACAAACCATCATCATTTGAGCGCATCGTGCATCATTCCACCCAACGCACGCGGTTCAAGTGCTCTGACCCCTTGAAACCGTTCAAGGGGTCAGAGCACTTGAACCGAGTGCTTCATCGCGAACCAGCGCGTGGCGACGTGAAGGTCAGACTCCCCGGACCGTGTACTGGCGACACGTGCTTTCGAGCACGACCACACCGGTTTCGGCGTCGAGCACCCGGAAGTGGATATCGAAGGAGAGGCCGATCAGCGTTGCCGGCAGCGTGCGGTTCAACGTCGCGGCGCCAAAGCCGCGCCAGTTCGTGTGGATCGGCGTGACCACCGTGCCGAGACCGAGCCGGAGCCAGCCTGAATCGATGCATCCCAGCCCGAGCGTCTGCGCCGCGCGCTCGAGATAGTAATCGTGGTTGGGCTTGAGATGGGCGAGATAGGTCTCGAGGAAAATCGTCGTGACCCCGTCGTCGGGTTGACGAAACAGGATCAACCCTTCCACTCTCTGTCCAGCGCGTAGCAGCACGTTAATATCGAATGGCGGTGTGGACGGCGGGTTGCGCGTGCTGATGGACAGTGCGGTCTCCTCGTCGGCAGGAGCTTGTGTCGTCGCGTCGCTCGTTGAGCAGCCACTGAGTGCGGCGGCAAGAGTCAACGCGGCGATCGTGCGGAATCGGTGTGTGAGCATGGTACGGATTCTCCGTGACGCAGGTCGTCGAATGCATCGCTGGCTCGAGGTAGCCAGGCAGGTATCGTCAGGGATACTCGTCGGTCGTGATGGCGCCGTGACGCGAGCGTGAATCGTCGTATTTTTTCGCTTCCGCCTTCATTCCGCAGGGCGAATCGTGCAAATCCGTACGCTGGGCGCCGTGGCGGCATTCCGTGCCGATGGCTCGAGGATCGACGGCCTGACAGCGGAGAGCAAGCGGTTCGCTGTGCTGCTTCGCGTCCTGCTATCGGGTTCCTGTCGCCGCGACGAGCTCGCTGCGATGCTCTGGCCGGATCTCGATCAGGACCATGCGCGCGGTGCGCTGCGACAGACGTTGCGATACCTGAGGCGGGCCATCGGCCCCGACGTCATTGTGAACCGCGGCGCTGAGGAGCTCGCGCTTGGAACGGGTGCGGTCTGGTGCGACGCCGTCGCGTTTGAACGCGCCATCGGCGAGGGCCGTGCATCAGACGCGTGGGAACTCTATCACGGCAATTTCCTGGACACCGTGTACGTGTGTGGCGGCGCACCGGAATTCACGGAGTGGATTGATGCCCATCGGTTGAGGCTCAGACGGCTGGCGTCGCGCACCGCGTGGCAATTGTCCGATCAGGCCGTCGCGTCTGGTGACATTCCTCAGGGCACAGACTTCGCACGCCGCGCATACGAGCTCGCAGGCGACAGTGAGAGGGATTTGGCTCGCCTTCTGACGCTGCTGGCCGCGACCGGCGACAGGGCGGGAGCGCTCGCTGTGTACGAAGAATTCACGAGCCACCTCGCGCGCGAGTACGAAGCGGATCCGTCGCCTCAGACACAGCAGCTGATCGCCGGGATCCGGGCGCAGTCAATGCCCGCTCTGACCGCAATTTCCACGATCGCATCAGGCTCGGTTCCGCTCGGAGCTTCACCGCTCGTGCCGTTGGAGGCCGCGTCGGCGACGGTACGAGACACGGACTCGGCGACGAAAATCCCAGTGTCCGCATCCATGCCGCACGCCGGTGGAAACGTTGCACACGCCAGCCGGCGTCGGCAACACGGCTGGAACGCCGCGATGGTCGGTGCGATCGCGCTCCTCGCGCTCAGCGTCGCAGCGTACGGAGTTCGCCGCGAGCACCACTTCGCCTTTGCGTCACCGCTGAGCGCGACATCCTCCGAGTCGAGCGACGCGCAGCGCCAAGCACTCGCGTTGACGATGCGTGCCGAGTACTACGTGAGCACCCGTCTTCCGGAAGATGCGAAGCGTGCCCGCGATCTCTTCGAAGATGCGATCGATCACGACCCCACCATGACGCGCGCATACGTCGGGCTTGCGTATGTGTACGGCTACTTTGCGCAAAGCGGGATGATGCCGTCGCACGAGGCATTCCGCCTGAGTGCCGCTGCAGCGACGAAGGGGCTCACGCTCGACTCGACATCCGCCATGGCGATCGCGCAGATCGCCTCCTTCAAAGCATTCGACGAGTGGCGATGGGCAGAGGCCGAGGAGGGGTATCGACAAGCGATCCGCCGTGAAACGTACAATGCTGATGCTCATGTCCTCTATGGCACCTATCTGCGCGTGCTCGGACGGTATGTCGAGTCCGCACGCGAGTTCCACCGCGCCCACGAACTCCAACCGTTGGTGCGACACTTCCTGAATCAGGAAGTGCGTGTGTTGCTGTGTGCACGCGAGAACGCGGCCGCGCTGGCATTGGCGACATCCGGCACGGCGCTGGGCGAGCGATCGGTAGCGGCACACACATTGGCCGCAGATGCGCTCGCCGCGCTGGGCCGATACGACGAGGCACTTCACGAACAGCAGGCGGCAGCGCTGCAGTCCGGCGATTCGTCGACCGCAGCGGCAGTCGGCCTCCTGCACGGCAAGCCGGGATATACGGCGCTACACTCGGCGCGTGCGAAAGCCAGACGGCAGGAACTCGAGGCGCGAGTACAGAAGGAATATGTCGGGCCCTCAGAACACGCTGCGGTGCTTGCGGACGTGGGCGACTGGCCGGGAGCGTATGCCTGGCTCGACTCCGCAGTGCAGGTGCGCGACGTGATGGTCACGAAAATCGGATGCAACTCCGAGTTCGACGGAATGCGCGAGCAGCCACGCTTTCTCGCGATTGCGCGCCGAGTCGGCGTGGCGCCGGGGATTTCGTCGATGGTGGCGGGCGTGTCGCACCGATAAAATTTTGATCACGCGCTCCCGCGCGCTTGCGCAACCTTCTCCTCGATCCGACCCGTGACATGACGTCAGCGCGCCACCTGCGATCCCTCCTCGTCGCCTGCACACTGGCGATGATCGCGGCACCCGACCAACTCGCTGCGCAGGCGTCCGCGGTTGATTCGCGACTCTACGGCGGCCTGACGTGGCGCAACGTAGGCCCGTTCCGCGCCGGACGTGTCGGAGCGGCCAGCGGCGCGATCGGACAGGCCGGGACATTCTACGCCGGATTTCCGGGCGGCGGCCTCTGGAAAACGACGAGTGCCGGCACCACCTGGTTTCCGGTCTTCGACGCCGTGAAGAGCGTGTCATCCATTGGTGCCGTGGAGGTCGCACCATCCGATCCGAACATCGTGTACGTCGGCACCGGCGACATGATCACCGGTGGCACGCTGGACCAGGGGAACGGTGTGTACAAGTCCACCGACGCGGGCCAGACCTGGCAGCCGATCGGGCTCTCTGGCAGCCGTCACATCCAGACCATCCTCGTCGATCCGCGCAACCCCGCGATCGTGATGATAGGTGCACTTGGCGATCATATTGCCAGGAGTGACATGCGCGGCGTGTACCGCAGCACCGACGGCGGACACTCCTGGGCCAGACCACTCTACATCGACGACGAAACCGGGATCATGAAGCTGGCGCGCGCCTTCGACGTGCCGGACGTGATCTTCGCCGCCAGTGCGAAACACTACGCGCCACCGACCTACGCGGCGGGATCGTATCGCTCATGGCAATTCAGCCTCAGGCCAGGCACCGCGCCGGACACGGGTCGCACCGGCACTGCCATCTACAAGTCCGTCGATAATGGGTCGACATGGCACGAAGTGAGTGGCACCGGCTTGCCGCGACTGGATGGCCGACTGTCGATCGCCGTCGCGATGCACACCAACGCGCAGCGCGTGTTCGTCATCTCCAACTCGGCGCTCTACCGCTCGGACGACGGCGGTGCGACATGGCGGCAGATGGCCGCCGATGATGAGCGCATCAGGAACGGCCAGGGCGGCTACAGCTGCGGCGTGTACGTCGATCCGCAGAATCCCGACATCGTGTATACGCTGAACACGGCGAGCTACCGGTCCACCGACGGCGGCGCCACGTTCACGGGACTGAAAGGCGCCCCCGGCGGCGACGATCCGCAGCAGATGTGGATCGATCCGACCAATGGACAGCGCATCTTCATGGGCCTCGATCAGGGCGCGACGATTTCGCTTGACGGCGGCGCGACGTGGAGTTCGTGGTACAACCAGTCCACCGAGCAGGTGTACCACGTCGCCAGCGACAACAGCTTTCCGTACTTCGTGTATGCCACCCAGCAGGATGCGGGCGCCATCCGCACGCGCAGTCGCGGCAACTACGGCGCCGTGACGATGTTCGACTGGAATCCGGTGAACGGCTGGGAGTGGGGGTCGATGCGCCCGGATCCGCTCAACCCGAACGTCGTGTACGCGAGCGGCGCCGGTATCGTGAAGATTTCGTATCCGAGCGAGCAATACATCAACGTCAGCCCCGCGCTTGATCCGGCCGCGCAGGCGCGCAGCACGTCGTCGCTGCCGATCGTGTTCGCGCCGTGGAACCAGAGGCAGTTGATCGCAGGCCTGAACTACGTTGTGTCCTCGCTGGACGGCGGCGCACACTGGACGCGGATGAGCCCCGAGCTGGGGATTCCTGCCGGACTCGATTCCGCGGCAGCGGCAACCACACGTGGCGGTCGCGGTGCCATCGAAACGCTCGCGGCATCGACGGTGGCGCGCGGCCTGCTGTGGGTCGGGACGAATAACGGATTGATCCACGTGACACGCGACGGTGGCATGACGTGGAAGGATGTGAGCATCGCCGATCTGCCGAACGTCAGGCGTGCCAATATCTCCATGATCGCGGCATCACACCACGAGGCAGGCACAGCATACGCCGCCATCGAGTATCTCCGTTCCGGCGATCACACGCCGTACCTGTATCGCACGCGCGACTTCGGCCGCACCTGGACGAAGATCGTGACGGGCCTGCCGACCGATGAACCGAGTGGCAGCTTCCTGCGCGCAGTGCGCGAAGACGGTATGATGCGCGGCCTGCTGTTCGCCGGTACGGAGAGCGGCATGCACGTGTCGTTCGATGACGGTGACCACTGGCAATCACTGCAGCAGAATCTCCCCAATTCACCAGTGCGCGACATCGAGGTGCGCGGGAACGACGTGATCATCGGCACACACGGGCGTGGCATCTGGATTCTGGACAACATCGCAATGCTGCGGCAGCTGACAGCATCCATCGCGACGGAACCGGCTCACCTGTTCGCACCCGGCGATGCGATCCGCGTGCACCGTAACGTCGGCTGGAACACACCACTGCCACCGGAGATTCCGCACGCGCTGAATCCACCCGATGGTGCAAGCATCGACTACTGGCTGGCATCGAAGCCCAGCACGGCCATCACGCTCGACGTCACCGACGCATCGGGCGCCCCGGTTCGACACTTCTCGAGTGTCACGCCCGCGCCAATCGCTGAAGCGGCGCGTCCTCCGCACCCCAACTTCTGGGTTGCGACGCCCGCCGGGATGCCAATCAACGCGGGAACCAACCGCATCACATGGGATCTCCGAGAGGATGCGCCGCCGGCCTTCGCGCACAGTTATGAGATCAACGCGAATCCCGGCCTGACACCGGCGTCACCGGAAGGTGCGCTGGTCGCACCTGGCACGTACACACTCACGCTGCGCGTAGACGGTCGCACGTATTCGCAGCGCGTCACCGTGCGGAACGACCCGCGTTCGCCGGCAACTGCCCTGGCGCTTCGGGCACAGCGCGCGCTGCAGACACAGCTCACACGCGGCATCCGTGCGACATGGGACGCCGGTCAGCAGGCCATGGCACTGCGTGCGAGCATCGCCACGATGACGGGCGAGACGTCTGCTGCAGCGCGGGCAGCGCTCACCGCGACACTCGACAGCGTTGTCGGTGGTGCAGACGCGAGCGCAAGCTTCAAGGGTCTCAACGGGGGATTCGTGAGCCAACTCATGGCGATCGACAACGCCGACATGGCACCGACGCCATCGATGCGCGCCGCATCCGCTGCGACGTGCAGGCAACTCGCGGCACTACTGGTTCGTTGGCACGCGATCGTGTCGACAGCCGTACCAGCCCTGAAAGCGCAACTGTCACCGGACGCCGCGGCACGGCTCGTGATCCCGTCACACGCGTCCAGCACAGGTGCGTGTCCGGTCATCTGACCTGGGGCGATGAGACGCGTGGTCGAGGCGATATCGGCGCGGCCACAGGCTCACCGTCGAGTCCATTCATGCACGCAACACCAAGCCCGCGGCGCGTTTTCAGTTGTGCGCCGCGGGCGTTGCAGATCGTGGCCTCAACTCACTTCAGCGCCGAACTCACGATGTCGCTGGAGGATGTCGCGCGCAGCTCGCCCGTGCTCGACCGCAGTTCAGCGTATACGTGATACGGCGTATTGTACGACACAATCGCGCCCTCGAAATCAATGAACGACGTGGTCGGGAGCACGCCGTACTCGAGTTCGACCTTGCCGGTGTTCATGTTCGTGATCACCAGATGCACGTAGCCGCCCTGGCCGCAATCCTGCGCGTCCGTGGCCGCCCAGACAGCCGGGTAGATGCCCCAGTAACCCACCGTCACCGTTTCGTGAATGACGGCGTCGCACGGTGGCAGGTCGAGCGTGGTCGCGACCGTTGTTGATGCCGTTGCAACGACCGCATTCAACGCGACCGCCTTCGCATCAATCCGATACGTCGTCTTCCTGTACGGCAGCGTCCACAACGCGACAGTGCCCGGCAGATCGCCCGACGAGTACACCAACGCGCCCGTCGTCATATCGGTGGCTGTCACACTGACGTGTGTCCTGGACTGGCACGAGTTCAGCACAGTTGACGCCGTGAATGCGTTGCCGGAGAGCGCCTGTGCGACCGATGCGGACACGTCGAGCGTGTTGATGCACACCGGCTTGACTCCACTACCGCCGCTACCGCCGCCACTGGGCGATGAAGCCGCAGCCACCACTTTCGGATTCAGTGACGTCAGTGGCGCGACAGGTTCACTGTTGCACGCGGTGAGCACTGCAGCGGCGGCGAGGCCGCCAAGGAGACAACGAACGGTGGGAAGCATCTGCGCTCTCTGAGTGGGATCGTGAGTGGCATTTTCCGGCGTCTGCCGGCTGCCACAGTGCCCGCAGTCGCACGCGCGATGCCGCTTCTGATCACGGTGTCAGATCACCGCGATGGCGTCGCAAGTGATTGTGTTGAAATGGGTTAGACTTTGTGAACGCCGACGGCGTCGCGCGCCTCATGGTCTCGGCCTGATACGGCGCTGTATCGGCGCGATGCAGGTCGGACGAACGCGTGCATCGCATGTTTCCGCTGCGACAACGACACGTGCCACGCTGTCTCAGCTTACATGGGCATCCGACGCGACCTGTCGTGCGATGTAGGCGCGTTTCACCCGGATGTCTGCTCCCGCAAACGGCCCGCTCCCTGTCGCGTGGAAGGCCAGCACCGGCGGCTTTCCCGCCGGAACCATGCGGCGCGACTCGCAGAAATCCTGGTTCACCACTGCCAGTGCATCGAAGAACGCATCGCCGAGCGACTCGCCATTGCAGGTGTCCGGCTGCGCAACTTCCAGTGCCACAACAAGTCGCTTATCGCCCACGTCATCCTCGCACACCTGCAACTGGTACGCGTCGACATCCGTCGCCAGCGCCGGCACGCGGAAGATCGCCTCCTGCACATCGGAGGGCGGGATCTTGCAGCCGTAGAACGCCACGCTCGCGTCGGAGCGACCGTAGTGAAAGAGCAGCGGCAGGTCCAGCGCACCCGGCTCGAGATCGTCAGGCGTCATGCCCGCTTCATTCAGCAGCGCACGCAGCGTCGGGAAGCGCATCACGTGGCCGAGGTCGTGGATGTTGTAGCGCACCTTCGGCGCAGTATAGTGCGGTCGGCAGAGCGTCACCGCGATCTCACCCTCAGCGGTGCGCTCGATGAAGAACTCGGCCGGATTGAACTGGAAGATCATCGGCATCGCGCCCGGATGCTCCAGCACGCGCGCCGCCAGCTCAGGGCGCGATTCGAGAAGCCGACGCAATGCGATCGTCAGCGGCGTTTCGGCGGCGATGTTGAGCTCGAGGTCCGATGCGCCATAGGAACCATAGATCGCCTGCACCCCACGCGCCTCGAGGTAGCGTCGCATCGACTCGCTCATCGCCTCGCCGCCAAAGACCATGCTGACGTGGTACGCCCGCCAGTCGATGTCCGTTCGATCGACGAGCTGTTTCAGGAACGGCGGGTACCCGGCAATGACATAGTGGTGCTCGGAGCCGAATTCGCGCAGCGTGTTCACGATCTTCGCGACGTCCGGTCCCACGGACTTGATCCGGCACCAGTTGCTCATGCTGAGCGTCAGGTTCACACCCGTTGCCCAGGGGCCCAGCGCAAACGCATTCAGGAAGAAGAAGGGCTGTTGCCCAAGCCGGTGCTGCAGCCCGCGGCGAATCGTATGCCCGTTCGCTGCACGCTCGGCGCGACCGCGCACCCAGTTCGTGGGCGTGCCGCTGCTGCCTGACGATTCGTCGATCAGCAGGCCATCGGTCGGCAGCACGCCGTGCAGGCACCTGGCGGCGAGGGTGTAGCGCGCGACGTAGTTCGCCTTGTCCATGCACGGCACATCGGCGAGCGAACGCGCGTCATCGCACTGCTGGTCGTGCAGGAACTGCCGGTACGCCGGCACTGCGACGCGTGCCGACTGGAAGCGGTTCCAGGCGCCGAGCTGGCCGATGTGCCAGCGCAGCGACTCGAGGCCGCGAAGCATCAGCACCGTGGAACACGCGCCGCTCACATGCAGCAGCCAGAGGACGGGTGATGTCACGATATGCACAATTCGCGAGACGAGTCTGCGCATCGGTCAGCCCTCCCCTGCGGCGAGGAAGAGCGACGACTCATCGCGACGCAGGCTGCGCGGCGGCGTGTCGCTTCGACCGAGTCGTGCGAGGAGCCACAACGGCGTGTCCTGCGGCGCGCGCGCGAGTTTCGTGACGAGCGCTGAGTACGCCTCAGGGTTCGTGATCACCGAACCGAACGGATGGACGCCGATGCCATGGCGCGTGAGCACGAGCCACTGCGCGCCGAGTGCGCGGCCGGCGGCGCGCCAGTCGGCAGGTGTTGCGAAAGGGCCGCTCCACCACGCCACCGTGCGTGTCCCACGCATCCCGCGCACGAGCATGTCGCCGCACATGCGCGCACGCCATCCACGCGACCACTTTTTGTGATCGTCGAAGAACGCGCGGAGCAGCCAGCCAGGAAGGCGCAGGCAGTGTGCCCAAAGGCCGTCCTGCGTCGCGTGCGCTTCTTCGTCTGTCGGACGGATCCATCGCCGCAGCTCGGTGCGACCGGCGTCATCGTCGAGGTCGCGGAACATCGTGCGCCGATTCAGGTCCATGGTCCATGCCACAAACGCGTCCTCTGATGACCACTGCAGCCCGTGGCCATGTTGCGCGCTGACCGCCGCCAGTTCCTGCAGCACGTCGGTATCGACGGGCGTGCCATGGTACGGCAAGCGCGACGTCCGGCGGCGCATGATCAGCTCACGATCAATCGCCGCATCCGGGGAGGTCGCGCGCTCGATCACGAGCCGCGCGAACAGCGTCGGTGACGCCGC
>JANLPZ010000158.1:0-3873 GCA_031367535.1 Gemmatimonadaceae bacterium | reverse complement strand
AAACTTGCCGGTGCCGGACTGAGTGTCTCTGACGTCACCTCGGCGCTCGGCGACAACAACTCCAACGCCGGCGGAGGATTCTACAGCTCGGGTGGACAGTTCTTCTACGTGCGCGGCCTGGGTCGTGTGGCGACGCTGGCGGACATCGGCAACATCGTCATCGCGACGAAGACCGGCGTGCCGGTGCTGGTGAAGGATGTCGGCCGAGTCGAGATCGGGCAGGCGCCGAGGCTCGGCCAGTTCGGCTTCAACGATCGTAACGATGCGGTGGAAGGGATCATCCTGCTGCGCGTCGGCGAGCAGGCGCAGGTGGTGCTCGAACATGTGGCTGCGGTCACACGCGAAATGAACGAGCACATTCTGCCGAAGGATGTGAAGATCCGGACGTTCTACGATCGCCGAGACCTGATTGCACTGACCACGCGCACGGTCGAGGACAATCTCGTCCGTGGCATCATCCTCGTGATCGTGGTGCTGGTGTTCTTCCTGATGGACATCCGCTCCGGCCTGATCGTGGCGGCGACGATTCCGCTGGCGTTGTGTTTCGCGTTCATCTGTCTCGACTTGAGACACATCCCCGCCAACCTGCTGAGCATCGGCGCGATCGACTTCGGCATCCTGGTTGACGGCGCGGTGGTGATGGTGGAGAACATCCACCGGCAGATGGTGCGCCGACACGGTACACAGTTCTCGATGACGAAGGTGATCATCGCAGCGGCAGCGGAGGTGGATCGACCGATCGTGTATGCGGTGGCGGTGATCGTGGCTGGGTTCCTGCCGATCTATGTGCTCAATGGTCCGTCGGGCAAGCTGTTCACGCCGATGGCCGACACGACCATCTTCGCGCTGATCGGTGCGCTCGCGCTGACGCTGACTGTCGTGCCGGTGTTATGCAGCTGGCTGATGCGCGGTGGTGTGAAGGAGCGGCGCAATCTGGTGTTCGACTGGACGCTGCGGAAATACGAAATACTGCTCGACTGGAGCCTCGCGCATCGGGCGACCGTTGTCACCGCGAGCACGGTGCTGTTCGTGGTTGCGCTGGGGCTGACACTGCGTGTTGGTGGCGAGTTCATGCCGAAGCTCGACGAAGGTGCGATGTGGGTGCGCGCCACGATGCCGTACACCATCTCGTTCGAGGAATCGTCGAAGATCGTGCCCGAGGTGCGGAAAATTCTGGCGACGTTCCCGGAAGTGACGACCGTGGCGTCGGAACATGGTCGTGATGACGCCGGCACGGATCCGACCGGATTCTTCAACGCCGAGTTCTACGTCGGGCTCAGGCCATACAGTGAGTGGAGCGGTGCATATCACACCAAGGCGGCGCTGATCGAACAGGTCAACAAGAAGTTGCAGGTGTTTCCCGGCATCCAGTTCAACTTCACGCAGCCCGCCGAGGATGCGGTGGACGAGGCGGAGACGGGGCTCAAGAGTGCGCTGGATGTGAAGGTGTTCGGCGCCGATCTCGCGACACTCGAGGCGAAGGGTCTCGACGTGAAACACATTCTCGAGAAAGTGCGCGGCATCACACATGTGACGCTGGTACAGGAACTTGGCCAGCCGTCGCTGACGGTGCAACTCGATCGTGAGCGTCTGGCGAGGTTCGGGTTGAGCGTCGCGTCGGTGAATGGATTGATCGAAGCGGCGGTCGGTGGTGTCGCGACGACGCAGGTGGTGCAGGGGGAGCAGACGTTCGATCTCGTCGTGCGTCTGCAGCCGCAGTTCCGCGGATCACCGGAAGCGATCGGCAACATCCTCGTCGCGACGCCGACGGGCAGTCAGGTGCCGCTCAAGGAAGTGGCGACGCTCCAGATCAGCAACGGCGCGAGTTTCATCTACCGGCAGAACAGCGGCCGGTACATCGGTATCCAGTATTCGGTGGAGGGACGCGACCTCGCCGGTGCTGTGGATGATGCGCAGAAGCAGGTGGCGAAGGCGGTCACGCTGCCGTCAGGATATCGTGTGGCGTGGGGCGGCGAGTTCGAGGAATACACGGCGTCGCGTTCGCAGCTGCAGGTCGTGCTGCCGATCACGATTGCGCTGATTTTCCTGTTGCTGTTCGGGCTCTATCACAACGTGAAGTTCCCGGTGATCACGTTGCTCGGTGTGGTGTTGTCCGGCCCGATCGGCGGCATGATCGCGCTGGTGATCACGGGCACACACTTCTCGGTGTCGTCGGCGATCGGATTCCTGGCGCTGTTCGGCGTGTCGGTGCAGACGGCGGTGGTCTACATCTCGTGCGCGAATGAGTTGCGATTAGGTGGCAGCGACATCAGCGAGGCCACACGCCTGGCGGCGCTGCTGCGATTGCGGCCGATCATGATGACCGCGCTGGTGGCGGCGTTCGGGTTGTTGCCGGCGGCGTTGGCGACGGGCGTGGGGACGGACTCACAGCGGCCGTTTGCGCTGGTGATCATTGGTGGGTTGTTCTCGCGGTTGTTGATCAGCGTGTTTCTGATGCCGGTGTTGTATGGGATGGTGGCGCGGGTGGGGGATCATTTGGAGGTGTGAGGTGCAGAATCGCGATTGCGGTGTTAGCCACCCCTCGAACTATCGAGCAGATTCGAGGACTTCCTGATGAGGTGTCCATGTCCAGTCTGCCTGCTCCGCTGATCACGTCCTCGCCCGATCGGCTCGGGGGAGCGCCCTTCCTTGCCGGCACACGCACCAGATCCGGCTCCGGCCCGCCAGCCACACCAAGGCCGTTATCGAGACCTACGGGCTCTCGATCACCCCGGCCGGTGACATCCGCTGGCAGCAGGATCCCTACGGCAACTTCATCGGCCGCCTGACCTACCCCGCCGGCACGCAGGTCGAGACGCTCCAGGTCGGCGTCGAGTTCACCTGCGACATCAGCCGGTGAATTCGTTCGACTTCTTCATCGACGATCGCTGCAAGGATTCGCCGTTCGCGTATCAGGCCGAGATGATGCCGGATCTGGCGCCGTTCCTCGATCGTAACGAGGCGTCCGCCGCGGGCGACATGTGGCTCGAGGAGTTTCTCGGCACACTCCCGTCGATCGGGAACAGTTGCTGGCTGACCACCTCGGTGAAGGTGCCGCGACTGCGTTGAGTGATCTCCACTCACCTTCCGCTGCCCGCGTACGGGTATCCCTTGGCGAGAATCGCAGCGAGGCGTTTGTCGTGGCCGTAGATGTCGTCATAGAAGAACACCACGCCATCTTCGCGCGCAACGGCTGTAGCGTACACGATGTGTACTGGCACCTGTCGCAGCAGGTTCACCTGCTCAGGTTGACTCTGGTGCATTGCTGCGACGATGCGCGTTGAATCCCATCCCACATGATCTCGGAGCAGAAACGCGGCCAGACGAATCGGATCCGCCACGCGGATGCACCCGTGACTCGCATCGCGTCGCACACGCGAGAACACTGACTGCGCCGGCGTGTCGTGCAGATACACATTGAACGCATTCGGGAAGATGAACTTCACGCCACCGAGCGAGTTGGTCGGGCCGGGTTTCTGCCGAATGCGCGCGCGACCAGCCGCCACGGCTTCAACCGCAGATGCCGATGTGCCGAGCATGGAACCGTTGTTGCTTACGACCTCATAATTGCCGCGAGCGAGGTAGCCGCGATCGCGCCGTACATGGGGCGGTATCTCCTTGCGCGTGATACTCGGCGGCACGTCCCAGTACGGTGAAAACACGAGGTATTGCAGCGAGCCGCTGAACACTGGTGTGCGGTGATTGAACGCATCGCCCACCACGACGTCCATACTGATCAGGTCCGACTCGCGATCGCTGTTGCTCGTGAACGCGTGCAACCGGAATGCCGGCACGTTGACGATGATCGGCGGCGGATCACTGAGTGCGTGCGGCAACCAGCGCCACCGCTCGAGCGTCAGTGCCATCTGCGCG
>JANLPZ010000136.1:0-22970 GCA_031367535.1 Gemmatimonadaceae bacterium | reverse complement strand
TCGGCGTCGGCGTCGGGGTCGGCGTCGGGGTCGGCGTCGGGGTCGGCGTCGGGGTCGGGGTCGGCGTCGGGGTCGGCGTCGGCGTCGGCGTCGGCGTCGGTGTCGGGGTCGGCGTCGGGGTCGGCGTCGGCGTCGGCGTCGGCGTCGGTGTCGGGGTCGGTGTCGTCGGGAGCGCGCTCGACGAGGTCAGCCGCTCTTCGGCGCCAAGTTCACCGCACGCGTTCAGCGTAAGGACAATGGCGAGTGCTGCCGCCACGTATTTGACATTTCTCCGCGCGTATCCCGAACCGCAGAGCTTTAGCGCGCCAGCCGCAGTCTCGTCCAATTGGGCGAAATGGCCAATGTTGTCCTGCATCTCGTCGCGCATACCTGCGTCCTCCTCATCGAGGGTGCGTGCGCGAGGACAGGAGCAGTATAAACGCCGGCATCGTCGCCGTCGCCCGCGTAACGTTTCAATTATTTAATCACAGAATGGCCAAAGTGCCTTGGTAGGCTGCAGCCAGCACAGCCGTGCAATCGATGTGCCAGCGCCCTCGACTGTCGCCAGCAGCGGGAGTTTATCCGAGCGTGATGGTCGCGGTGGTTCCGCCGGCATCGAGTTCGACGGGAAGCCGAACGAGGCTCGAGGTCCGCTGACCGCCGGTCCAGACGCCCGCCGCCGTGAACTGGGCGCCGTGGTTCGGACAGAAGATTGTGAAGTCGCTGTCGATGACGGTGGTCGTGCCCTGATGCGTGCAGGACAGTGAGAAGGCAACCAACCCGGACGAAGTCCGGGCGAGCGCGACTGGCGGCGAATTGCGCACCTTTACCGTCCCGCCGACGGTCGCGAGTGCGGGAAAATCACCCGGCCTCACCGTGAACGTACCTACACCGGTCGAGACCGGCCCGGTTGTCTCATCACCGGTCGCGCCACCACCGCAGGCGGCGAGTGCAAGTGACACCGCCGACATCGTCGCGAGGGAGACGAAATCACGGCGCGTCAGGGCGTTCTGGCGCACGGCACACGTACCACACGCCTTGAAGTCTGGCTTCATGTCACTCTCGATGCTGAAGGAGTCGTGCTCGCACGATGCCAGGAAGAGCGCCCTGCGCGGCCGCACTCGCGACGCGCGTGCGTGAAGCGCCCCAAACGCCCTCGCACCACCAGTCTCACGACGCTCAGCCCGACCAGCGCGCAACATCGCGACCCGGCGCGATCAGCTCAGATTGACCACCACAAAGGTCTTGTCAGCGCTCGATGTGACACCGCGCGCGCTCAGACTGCCGGTGCGATAACCGCCGCTCCATGAACCTGACGATGCGAACGTGGCCCCGTGATTCGGGCAGCGCAGCGTGGAATTCGACAACACATTCACCGTCGTGCCTTCGTGCGGACAGCGGAGTGAAAAGGCGACGAAACCCGTCGCGGTCCGGGCGAGCGCGATGGCTGGCGATGTGCGCACGACGGCAATGCCACCCACGGCGGCGAGCGCGGGATAGTTCGCTACCGTCACCCCGAACTGATTCGCGCCGACAGTTGGCGTGCCGGTGGCGACGGGGGTCGCCGGCGGTGTTGGCGTTGGGGTCGACGTGGGTGTCGACGACGGCGCCAGCAACTTGTCGGCGGCCGACAATTGACCGCCACCACACGCAGCCAGCGCGGCCGCGATCGCGGTGAGCATCGCGGCCGAGACAAAACTTCGACGCGACAGTTCGCGATCCAGCAGCGAATCCGCGCCTGACCCGGCCAGCGGACATGTGCCGCAGTCCTGATGCTCATTCAATCGAACGGGCGAGTCTTCGATCATGAGATCACGCATGCAAGAGTGTTCGATGGGCCGGGCATGAGAGCCTGACACGCAAGATCGATGTCCCCCCCACGAGAAGCGGCGGCCGCAATCCATTGCGGCCGCCGTGTACATCGTGTTGCTCCTCACGCCATCACGTCAGGTTCACGACCACAAACGTGTTGTTGTAGTTCGACGTGACCGTTCGCGGCACGAGGCTGGTTGTGCTCTGCCCGCCAGTCCAGGCGCCGGTGGAACTGAACGTCGCATTGTGGTTCGGACACTTCCACGACGCAGTACCGACGACGCTACACGTGGTGCCCTGATGCGGGCACGTGAGCGAGTACGCCACAAAGCCGCTCGCCGTACGTGCGAGTCCGACCGGCGGATTGGCATGCACCTTCGCGACGCCACCGACGTTGACCAGCGCGGGATACGTCGCAATTGTCACACCGATCTGATTCGCCCCAACGGGTGGATTTGCTGGCGGCGTTGGAGTTGGTGTCGGTGTCGGTGTCGGCGTCGGTGTCGGTGTCGGCGTCGGCGTCGGCGTCGGTGTCGGCGTCGGGGTGATTCCCGGCGCGGTCAGTTTCTCTTCGGCGGACAGTTCGCCGCCGCCACATGCCGTCAGCGTCAGCGCGATTGCCGAGAGTGTCGCCACCGAGACGAAATTGCGCCTCGAGTATTCAGCGAGTTCGATCTGCGCGCCTCGTTCGGACTTCGCGGCGTCCGTGTTGGCGAGCGGACAGGCTGCACAGTCATGCTCGTCGTGCTTCATCTCCTCCGGCATCCGTGCATCCTCCTGACAAGGGGGGCAGAGCGCGAGGACATGAACCACCAGCACTGTCACGCCGGCTGCATCGCCGTCGCTCGCGAACGTCCAGTTTTTATGCGCGCTGTGCGACGCGATCCACGCCGCTGACATGAAACATCAGAGCAATCCGAATGCCCGGAATCGCGTTTTTGCATGCGAACGCTGTACATGAATCGTGAATGGCTTCATGATTTCTGCGTGGACGTGTGAATGGCTCCACGAAACTGCCTCGGCACGATGCACGCGCCCGGCGCAGAACATCAGGTGAGGAGGCGATCAGGGCGTTCGCGCGTCTCCCGAAAGACCTGCGGTCACGACATGTGAATGGGCTATACACTCACCGACGCGGCGGCCCACCCGGCGGCGTCTTCGTCGCTCTGGATGACGGAATCGAGATCCACCACCACTTCGGCGCCTTCCTTCGTGATCGCACGACGATCCATGCTGCGCGTGGCGCGGCCGCGAATGTATTCGCCGTCGATCTTGTATTCCGATTTGTGTTTCGGGCAGAGGAAGGCGGTATCACCGCCCTTGATCTTGAGCATCGCACGCTGATGCGGGCAGCTGAGCGCGAAGGCCATCACCTTGCCGCCGGTGCGCACCAGAATGACCTCATTGTCCGCGTCGATCGTCGCGCCATCGGCAGCAGGAATCGGATACTTGGCTGTCCCGTCGGCACCGCGCATGGCGCGATGCATGACGAAACCCACCATCTCTTCCGCGCGCACGACACCAGGGAGCAGAATGCTCGCAGCCGCGACTGCGACCAGCGTCTTCGTCAGGAATGAGCGCCGGTCGTGCAGCGTGCAGTCGTTGCAGTCGTCCGCTGCGTCGCGTCCAGATGCATTCATCGTCGTGATCTCCTCAACCCTGCATGAGTCCGACTCCGGCCAGCGTAATTGCCAGCCAGAGAACCACACTCGTGACTGCACGCATGCGAAGCGCTCCAAACGACTTCGCACTGCCCTGATCACGACGCACTGTCTCTTCATTGCGCAACATCAGGAATCCGTTCACGGCCAGCGCGAGCAACAAGCCGAGTTTCACCCACATCACTTTGCTGACCGCGAAGGTCTCGAGATCGGCGGCGAGCTGTAGCGTTCCACTGATCGCCGAGACCACCAGCGCGATCACCACCGGCCGATGGACGTCGCCCACTGCATCCGCCATCGCCAGAATCGGCTTCGGATCCGTGAGCTTCCCGGCCTTGAGCACGGTGCGATCCGCCGCGATGGCCAGTCCACCACCGACCATCATCGAGCCGAGGTGTGCGAAGGTGAGTGTGACCGAGAGTACCGTCGATCCGCTGTAGAGATCCTTCCATGGCTCGAGCACCTTCGCCAGCGACTCCAGAATCGGGATCACTTGCCGCCCAGCAGCATGATCATCATGCTCGTGTAGCTGACACCCATCGAGTAGAGCGCGATCGCACGGTGCTTGCTCCGGATCTCACTGTCATTGCGTGCCTTCTCGCCGATCGAACCGGCGTAGGCAAATCCTGCATCCGCCACGAGAAACAGTACGGAGTGAATGATGCGGCGTTTGCGCCCTGCGGGGTCATGTCGCGCATCCCACAGGTTCCAGACACCGGTGAAGGTGTTCACCCCGAAGACAACGGCGGCACCGGTCGCAGCATAGGGATGTGCTGCGCGAACCCAGTACGGCGATCCGACACGACCGTCACGTGCGAGACGTTCGCCGGTGTAATACGACGTGGCAAACAGCGGGATCATGGCCCAGGTGAGCGTCCGATGAATGGCGAGCCGTCGGCCATACCATTCGGAATACTCCACCAGCACACGCTTCTTCTTGATCGTGGTGTCTGGCTGCGGCCAGGCGAGACGCACGCTCGGGTCCGAGATGTCGGTGCGCAATGCCACGCTGCCGACAGTCGCGCGCAGCGAATCGGACGAAGGCCCCTGACTGACACTCGGCGCATCGACGGCAATCGCGTCGCTTGCCGTCAGTGTATCGACCGGCGGCGGCGCGATGCGCACTGTCGTGTCGGCGGATACGAGCCACATCGCCAGCAGGCCTGCGATCATGTCGAACTCCCAGGTGGTAAACGTGTCGATGGCAGCAACGCCGTGATGATCGCGGACGTGGATGCGCAGCGTGCCCGAACGCAAGCAATGGGCCAAAAACATCACAAAGAAATCTGCGTGACGCTCTGCGCGATAACGCGTCACGAACCTTCAAGCCGATCGCAGACCCGACCCGCACGTGCTGTAGTCCATACGAATACCCTGCACACTGATGTAGTCTCGGCTGACGAAGGCGCTGTGAACCCGGCCGACATTCATGAACAGGTACAAGCGCTCATGAACTCTTCGGCACTGCACGCGAACAGTGCTGAGCGCATCGTGCACCCGAGTCCAGCACCCCGATACATCAGGACACCGTGCGAGCCACCTCCCCCCCACGGACCGCCGTGCTAATACAGTCAGTTTGTGTCGTTGGCGCGCGCTGCGTCCGGTTCGCGCACGAACACCAGGCCGATGATCCCGCCGATGACACACACGGTGATCGGATAGACGAGACCCGCGAACGGGCTCTGGTACGCGGCGACCATCGATGCGGCGATCAATGGCGTGAATCCACCGAACCAGCCGTTGCCAAGATGATAGGGCAACGACATCGACGTGTAGCGGATCCGCGCGGGATATGTCTCGACCAGAAATGCGGCCATCGGACCGTAGGAAAGTGTCACCAGGACCACCTGTGCCGCGACCAGCAGCGCGAGCACCGGAATGTTGGGGTGCAGCGCCACCGCTGCCGCGCCCTCTCCTGTGACGGGGCCACCGGCCCACATCATTCCCCGATAGATCGGATACAGCGTGAGCGCCGCGAGAAAGAGTCCGCCCACGATCAGGCGCTTGCGACCGACGCGATCCGACACCGCGCCACTGAGCAGATAGAACGGCGTGCCGAGCACGATACCGATCGCGACCGTCACATACGAGTCGGTGAGCGACAGCTTGAGCACCTTCTGAATGAAGAAGAGTGCGAAGAACTGTCCGGTGTAGAACACCACCGCCTGCCCCGCCACGACGCCGAACAGCACCGACAGAAAAATCTTCCAGCGCTCCGACGTGCCGAACGCTTCCCGGATCGGCATCCGACTCACGGTGCCTTCGGCCTTCATCTTCTGGAAGACGGGCGACTCCTGCATACGGCGGCGGATATAGTACGACATCACGACCAATAGCGCCGAGAGCAGGAACGGCACGCGCCAGCCCCACTCCTTGAATGCCGCCTCGCCGATCACGGCACGTGTGCCAAGAATCACGACCAGCGAAACCAGCAGGCCGAGTGTCGCGGTGGCTTGAATGAACGAAGTGAAGTAGCCGCGTCGGTGCGCCGGCGCATGCTCCGCGACGTAGATCGCGGCACCGCCGTACTCGCCGCCGAGCGCGAGTCCTTGCAGCAATCGCAGCAGCACGAGCATGATCGGGGCTGCGATACCGACAGTGGCCACCGTCGGCAGCAGTCCGATGCAGGCGGTCGCCGCCCCCATGATCAGCAGCGTAACCATGAACGCATACTTGCGGCCGACCATGTCGCCGATGCGACCGAAGACCAGCGCTCCCAGTGGACGCACGGCAAAGCCGGCACCGAACGTCGCAAGCGTGTTGAGGAACGCGGCCGTCTCACTCGAACTCGGGAAAAACAAAGGCGCCAGAATCGGCGCCAGTGTCCCGAATACATAAAAGTCATACCACTCGATGACCGTGCCGGCCGACGACGCCATCACCACCTGGCGGATCGACGTCGCATCCAGTTCGTCCGGTGCCCCACCCATACCTGCCCGACTGTCCGCCTGGATTGGTGAGGTCACCGATCGTTCTGCCATGCCGTCCCCGTCGTCGTAGTGGTCGGCCTCCGCTCAGTGCGAGTGGCCGTCTTCCTCCCTGCCGTCGTCCTCGTCTTCGCCGCCGAAGCCCTGGACACCGGTGATGTTACCCACTCTTTCGACGCGAAGCACCTGCTTCTGCTTTTCGTCGCCATAGATGAAGGTGACGAGGTACTCACCCGTCTTCACCAGCGGTGCGCCACCGCCACGCGCGGCACGACCAAGCGGACCGTCCTGCATGCCACGGAACGCTGCGAAGATGGCTTGCATGCCCCCGGCTGGAGGTCCGCCAGCGCTCGCGGCGGGTGCAGCGCCTTCCTGCTGCTGCGCCGCGGCAGGTGCACCGCCGGCGCGACCGCCACGCCCAGCCGCGGTGGCGGCGCCTTCACCCGGTCTATCAGCGAAGCGCGGAATGCCGGCGGCCTGCGCGGCACCGCCGCCGCCACCGCCACCCCCGCCCCCGCCGCCGCCAAAGGCGCCGAACTGTTCGATGAGTTCTGCAGTGCGACCCGACAACATCGCCGTGCGTGCCGTGCGCACCATGTTGCTGTCCATGCCCGATGCCAGCAGTGAGTCGAACACCTCGCCGATGCGCACCATCGACTTCACGCTGTCACGCTTTTCGGCCGGCGACAGCGGCTTGGTCGGCGGACGCTTGCCGCGCATGTCCCACATCACACGATGCACGCCCACCTGACCGGGGCCAGTGAGTGTGCGCATCGTATCTCCCGCGGCATCGGTGATCACGATCTGTACGCGTTTGCCAGTCTGTGCCTCGGCGATGCGATACGAGATCTCGGCGCCGTACGCCGGTGAGTTGGCCACGAAGCGCTTGTGACCGTTGCCACCACCTGCACTGCCGGCGGCGTCCGGCGACTGACCGATTTCCAATGCCGTGCGCGGCGCAAAGAGGTAGACCTTCTTCGCGGCGACAGCTGGCGTCATCTGCTGCAGCGGTGCGATATCCACCACGTAGATCGCGCGTCCGTGTGTGCCAGCGATGAGCTCGTGGTCACGCGGATGAATCTGCAGATCATGCACCGGCACGGTTGGCAGCCCGGTCATGAAGCGCAGCCAGCTCTGGCCCTTGTTCATCGAGACATATGCGCCCACATCGGTGCCAAGGAAAAGCAAGTCAGGATTCTCGAGGTCTTCACGGATCACGTGCACGAAGTCCGGTGCACCCGTCGGCAACGTCGCGGCGAGGCTCGTGAAAGTCGCGCCGAAGTCGCGTGTGGCATACACGTACGGCGTGAAGTTGCCGCGGCGGTGATCATCGAACGTGATGTAGACCGTCGCCGAGTCATGATGTGACGCTTCGATGCGGCTGACGTACGTCTCGGCGGGCAGTCCGGCGAAGCGCGTGCCGGGGATCTTCTCCCATGTCGCGCCATCGTTGCGTGTGAGCCAGACGTTGCCATCGTCGGTGCCGGCGTAGAGCAGTCCAGGACGGATCGGCGATTCGCTCAGTGCCACGATGGTCCCGAACGTCTCGGCACCGGTGGCGTCAATGGTGATTCCGCCGGTCGTCTTCGTGCTGACGCGAATCTTCATCGTGTCGCGCAGCGAGAGGTCGGGGGAGATCACCATCAGGTCATCGCCACGCTTCGTCGACTTCACGACGCGATTCGCGCCGGCATAGAACACCGACGGATTGTGCGGCGAGAGGAAGAACGGCGTGTTCCAGTTCCAGCGCAGATCGAATTCCGTGGAGTCCCGACGCTGCGTCGCGCGGAGTGCCGCGAGGCGCTTCTTCTGGGCGGCGGTCGGCGGCGCCGTGGTATCGCCGCGTTCGATGATGATGGAGTCCTCGAACTGCATGTAGCGCGGGCGCCAGCTCGGCTTGACGAGGCTCTGACGTTCGCCGGTGGCCATGTTCAGCCGACCGATGTTGCCGCCCTGGCTTTCACTGTACACGACATCGGGGTCGGTTGGATCCTGCGCGGTGTAGAAGCCGTCGCCGCCGCTGACGTACACCCAGCTCTCGTTGCTGATCTGGCCACGCACGCGACGGCTCGGACCACACCAACTACCGTTGTCCTGCAGGCCGCCACAGATGTGATACGGCGTCGCCATGTCGAAGCTGACCGCGTAGAACTGCCCGATGTTGATGATGTTGAGCGCGTCATAGCTGCCGCCCTCGTCCCACGTCTGCGACACGCCGCCGTCATTACCGACGATGATGTGTTCCGGATCATTCGGATCGATCCACATCGCGTGATGATCGACATGAATACCCTGCGTTGCATCGCGAGCTGTCTTGCCGCCGTCGTCCGACACTTTGACTGGCGTGGACGACCAGTACACCCGATCCGGGTTGCGCGGGTCGACGCGAACCTGCGAGTAGTAGAACGGGCGCGTGTTCTCGGTGTTGGTGCGGGTCCAGGTCGCGCCACCGTCCTCGCTGCGATACAGGCCGCTGTTCGACTTCTGCGCCGGCTTCTTTACATCCTTCACTGCGTTCGGCAGCGTGTCGGCCTCGACCTGCGTGTACATGATCTTCGGATTCGAACGCGCGATCGCAATCTCGATGCGGCCGAGCGTCGTGGCCGGAAAACCACCACCGCTGACCTTGGTCCATGTCGCGCCCGCGTCGGTCGACTTCCAGAGTGCGGACCCGGGGCCGCCGCTCTGCAGGAAGTACGGTCCGCGCATGCGCTCGTAGCTGCTCGCCCAGATGATGTCGGGGTTGGTCGGATCGAGCTGCACGTCGATAAATCCGGCGCGCTCACTGATGAACTTCACGATCGTCCACGTCTTGCCGCCGTCGGTGGACTTGTACAGACCACGCGCCTTGCTCGCCTTCCACGCAGAGCCGAGGACCGCCATGTACACCGTGTTCGGATCTTTCGGATGCACCTGAATGCGACCGATGTGTTCCGTCTCGGACAGACCAAGGAGACTCCATGTGCGACCGCCATCGGTGCTCTTGAACACACCGCAGCCCGGCGAAATCGAGTTCCGCGAATTCTGTTCGCCGGTGCCGGCGTAAATGGTGTTTGTATCCGAGGGCGCGATGGCGATGTCACCCATCGACATGCACCGCTGATTCTCGAAGATCGGCCGGAACGTGGTGCCGGCGTTGGTGCTCTTCCAGATGCCACCACCCGCTGCGGCGACGTAGAACGTCTTCGATGGTGACGGAATGCCCTCAACGTCCGCGATGCGTCCGCCCATGTTGGCCGGACCGACGGCGCGCCAGCGCATGGCGGCGAGTGTCACGGAGTCGAGCGCATCAGGCGTTGATGCAGCAGGCGATTGTGCGGCGGGCGCTTGTGCACCTGCCGCGTGTGCGCCGAGCGCCGAACCGACGGCGCCGAGGAGCAGTGACAGACGGACAACACTTCGCATGACGAGTCTCAGGTGGATGATTGCAGTCGCGACGTCCCGACCAGAGAAACGTCGACCCAAGAATACGCGTGCGAGGCGTGTTGAGTTGGTGCGCGCTTCGTTCAGCGCGTCACGCAGCCGGGTGCGTTTCGCACGAAATCGAGACGCGCAAACGCACCGGATGTCCCACGCACAAACAGCACGCGCAGGTCACGCGGCAGAGGAGACGATACTGGAATATTCATGACAAATACATGATTCTGCGCTTGCGTGCGTGTACGAAGCGGCAGCGCGGCATCGAGTCCCAGGCCTGAGTCGGCGATCACTTCCGGCAGCACGCCACCCGCGCTGAGCGGCGCCCGAGCGACGCATAACAGCGTAGCGGACAAACGCCGCGCACCGATCACACCGGCGTCCACTGACAACCGCGCACGCAGCACTGGTGCGATCGATGCGAGCCGTGTGGTGCGTTGGCCGGGCAACACCCCCTGCACCGTCAGCTGCTCCGGAATACACACGTCGCGACAGATACCGTAGCGCATCGTGAGACTCACCAGTCGGTCGACGTTCGAGGCACTGTCGATCGCAAATTCCACCACCCACGGGACATCGCCTTCGAGCGTGTGTGTTGCGCCAACGGGAGTGTGCGCGATGACCGGTACGGGCCACGTCTCGCTCAGGACCCGCACACCGGTGGGCAGACTCCACGTCAGGCGTGTCGGCAGGCCCGTTTCTCCGGGATTGCGCCACGACACATGCCAACCCGGATCGATCGCGAGTGTGACGAGGAGCTGCGCTCGCGCGGCTGACGCCGCGATCGCATCGACCGACGCGCGAGCGTGTGTCACACCATTGCCGATTTGTGCACGCGGTTGTGCGTGCATCAGACTGGCGGCGCACATGACAGTCATGCCGACGCCGGCACGCCGTATCACTTGAGCGCCTCACGCACGAGCGTGTCGAACTCCGGAGAATCGAGCTTCGGAGCGACTGCGAGAATGTGGCCGTCGCGGCCAACCAGAATGGTCGTGGGCAACCACACGACCTCGAAGCCGGCGAGCGGCCCTCCTCCATCCGGCGAGACGCCGGCCCATCCGTGTGTCCATGGCATAAGCTCACGTATCCGGCGGAACTGGTGCACGGTTCCCTGCTCTTCGTCCACCGACACGGACACCACGCGCAATCCGCGCTTGCCGTACTTCTCGTTGACTGCACGCAGCGACGGCAACTCGACGATGCAGTCTCGACACCATGTGGCCCATACGTCGAGCAGAAACACGCTGCCGCGCAGGGACACGTCGCTGATGGCGCCGCCGCCGCTGTCCAGCGACGGCACCGTGAACGCGGGAACCGTGCGCCCCGGCTGCAGTACCCGGTTGTAGCCGGTCAACTTGAGAAGCGGACCGACGCGCGGGTTGGCGTACGATTCGGCCACGAATCGCGCCGTGTACGACTGCGCCGACACGGTGTCCCCCGGCATGAACGTCTCTGCCGCGAGTTCATAGAGGTCGAAGCGCTCAGCGGTGTCGCGAGCCGCAGCCAGCGCGCCGTCGAATGCGGCTCGCACCTGCGCGACGGCGCCGGGGGTGTTGTATCGCGGCTGACCGGCCGCGTGTCGTGCCGCCTGCAGCAACACCCGGCGCCGCATCACATCGTCGAGGTGCCAGAGCGGCGAGGCCGGCGTGAACTGCGCGACGACGGCAGCGCCAAGGGCGGGATCGGTCTGGCAATCGCCGTCGGCGCGCAGAAAGCGGCGGATGAGATCAAGGCTGGCGGCAAGATCAAGAATCGCGGGGTCGGTGTTCGGTGCGCCGATCGAGGGGACGGCGCTCTTGAACGGGCCGTTCGAGAGCACCGTCCCCTTGATCATCAAGCCCGTCCCGATGATCGGCGGCTGCACCAGCACGCACCGACGAGTCGGCTCGTACGCGAAGATCGAATCGAGCTGTGCCACAACCGGTGCGATAGGATGACCATCGAGCACGCGCAGCCCCGATTCGCCACCGAAGGTGACGCCGGTCGAGTCGTACACGAGTTCCACCTGGTCTCCGGCTTTGCCGATCACGAGGCCGTCGTATTCGCCGTCGTCGCCCCAGCGGAACGCGACAGCGCCGGCCGGCGGGAGGTAGAGACGCGCCGTGATGTCGACCACCCGATACGCGACCGTATCACGCTTTGCGCGCAGCGATCCGGTGCGGCGCCCATTGGCGCGCGGCGACAGCACAACGGCGGGCGGCATCTCCGGTCGCGGCTTCTCGGCATCCCGTTCCGCTGCAATGCCAACGACCGGACCCTTCGCGAGCCCGGTTGGCAACCCCGCCAGTGTCACGACGACATTGAGTGCCGTCGGCGCCGAGACCGGCAAGGCGCGTTGGAATGCGATGTAGCCGACACCGCCGGCACGCAGCCGGAAAGGTCCGACATCAGCGATGGCGACCCGGAACGTGCCGTCTGCCGCCGCGCGGGCTCGGATGGCGCGCCGTGGCGCGCGAATCGGCGTCAGCTCGACATCGGCGCGGACAGGAACACGACCATCGGCGCCGACAATCCGTCCGGCCACGACGGTCGAGTCGACACGCGAGAGCGCGGGCATCGCGCTCAGCGGACTGGCGCTCGCCATGAGCGCACACGTGGCCAGGGCGGACTTACCAGTCGTCAGCATCAGAATCAGCATGCGCTGAATTTACCCGTCGCCACGCGCATCAAAAGTGTGACAACGCTCATCACGCATCATGCGGGACACGATTCTACCTCCGGGTGGGCGCATGACGCGAACGCAAGTGTTGGCACAATCCAATCGTCGAGATGTGAACATTTCAACATTCGAGGCCGATTTCAACTGATAGTGCGACAATATTCCCGAAATCCCTACAGTCGATTCAGCTCATGCCGAAACTTTTGGACGAGATCGTTCTCGCTGCGCTCGCCTCGCTCGGACACCTGCACGCTCACCGGCTGGACAGCAGTGCGCAATCTGTCTGTGCCCACTTTCCTGAAAGAGATGCCAATCGCTACTACGCACGAAAGGGCCGCAGTACTTGCCATCGTACTGATCGCAGCGATCGGGACCTTGACACCGCAGCAGTTGCACGCGCAGAACTCAGCGAACGCCTCGGTCAGCGCCGATGTGCAGCAACCCCTCGCCGTCACGAAAACCAACGACCTCGCGTTCGGCAGTGTGTTTCCTGGCCTGAACAAGACAGTCGCAGTCACCGACGCGGGCGCCGCCGCGTTCACCGTGCTCGGACAGGCCGGCGCGTCAGTCAATCTCACGTTTTCCACACCAACGACACTCGCCAGCGGCGGCAACTCACTCACCGTCGGCACCTGGGCCGCGCGTCGCAACACGAGCAACAGTTCGGCCTCAGGCACCGACTTCACGCCCAGTGGGTCGGCGACGTCGGCAACCATCGGCGGCGGCGGTGGATTGTACGTGTTCGTCGGAGCCACAGTGCAGCCGACGTCGGGGCAGGTCGCCGGCACCTACACTGGCACGCTGACTCTGACCGTCGTGTACTTCTGAGATGCGATACCTGATCTCGCGCCACGTGTTCTCACGGCGCCTCGTCGCACTGTTCACATTCGTCGCACCGGTCACGTCGATGCTGGCACAGTCGGTGCTTGTCGCACCGAACGTGGTCGTCCTCGACGGGCGCACCCGCACGACTGCAATCACGCTCGTCAATACCGGCAGTGCGGCAGCGGAAGTCGATCTGAGCACGACGTTCGGATATCCGGTCAGTGATTCCGCCGGTGTCATGCGCCTGCAGACCTTCACGTCGGTGAACGACTCGATGCCGTCGGCCGCCGGATTTGTGCACGCGTATCCATCGCAATTCATGCTCGCGCCCGGTGCGCGGCGTGTCGTCCGGCTGCTGGCGACGCCGCCGGAAAACACGCGCGACGGAGAGTACTGGGCACGCCTTGTGGTGACGACACGCGCCGCGCGCGTCCGTTCACCCGACGCCGGCGCGGAGTCGCCGAATGCATCGCACATCGGACTCGATCTCGAGATCCGTTCGCTGCTGCCCTTGTTCTATCGTCAGGGAGCGGTGACGACAGGCATCCTGATGGACAGCCTGCACACCGCCGTCGAGCGCGACTCGTTGTCTGTACGAATACCGATGCAGCGTCGCGGCAATGCGGCATTCGTCGGCAGCGTGCGCGCCAGTCTGCGAAACGCCAGTGGCGCGGTGCTGGTCTCCACATCGTTGCCGCTGGGCGTGTACTTCGATCTCGAGCCACGCATCGCCTTCAGTCGGCGAGGGTTGGGGTCGGGTGAGTTCACAGTGGAAGTCGAGGCGATCAGCCAGCGGCCGGATGTGGCGCCGCGCTATCTGCTGCCATCGGCCACCGTCTCCGCGCGAGCCCCGCTTCACCTGGCGGCAGCCCGGCCATGATGTCGCGACGGTGGCGCGTGCTCTCGATGCGTTGCCGCGCTGCCGTCACCGCCATGGTGCTGGCGACAGCCGCGCGGGTGAGTGATGCGCAGAGCGTCACGGCACTCACGGGGCTGTCATTCGGCACGATCCTGAGCGGCACCACCACGTCCATCGCACCGACCGTCACCGGCGCGATGTCGTTCGACATTTATGGGCCGATTGGCCTGAACGGCGGCTGGACGCTCACGCTGCCCACGACGCTCACGCGGTCGGGTGGCGGCGCGACGATGCCGATCACCTTCTGTTCTACCTGCGGCGTGTTCCGCATCAGCAACACGAATCCGCTCGGCGGCGTGACGTTCAATCCGAACGCCAGCGTGCTCGGTATTTCCCTGCTGTCCGCGCTGCACGTGTATGTCTGGATCGGGGGCAGCGTATCACCGCCGCTCAGCCAGATGTCCGGCCAATATACCGGCACCGTCGTTTTGACGCTCGCCCCGATCATCTGATGCGCGGCATGGCGCCGGAATACCGCACCTCTGCGATGGCGCGACATGTATTGGCCGTCGCGCTGCTCGGCGCGACTCTGACAAATCGAACCGACGCACAGTCGGCACAGGCGATCGACATGTCGATCCTGAGTGCGCTGCAACCGGCCTCGCACGTGCTGGTCGATGTCCGCATCAGTGACGATGTGCACGCCACGATGGTCGCATTCGTACCGGTCACTGGCGGCCTGTTCGTTCCGCTGACTCAACTGATGACCTTCGCTGGTGTCCGCGTCCGATCGCGGTTCGGCGTGATCTCGGCCAGCGGCAAGGAGAACCGGCCCCGCTTCGTGCTGCCGGCTGATCATGCGTCGATCATCATCGGCACGCTGAGCGTGCCACTGGTGCCGGGTGACATCTACATGGACGGCACCACCGTCAACGTCTCCACTGAATTGGCGGAGCGCCTGCTGGATGTCGAAATCGACGTCGATGTGATGGGCGCGATGGTGCTGCTGCGCAACGCCGGCCATCTGCCGTCGGCACGCCGCTTTCGCGCCGTCGCCGAGGCGAAACAGACGCTCGCACATCGGCTCGAGGAAGCGCGTGTGCCGATGCTCGCAAACAGATATCGCGCCTCGATCCAGAGCGACTACGACTTGTTCTTCAGTCGGTCGACACAATTCCCCGGTCCGATTTCCACGTCCGAACGATCGAGTGCGTGGACGGCCGCGCTGCAGGCACGCGTCGCTGGGCGCATTGCCGGCGGCAACCTGGTGGGGCGCGTCTCGACGTCATCGGCGTCCGGCTCGGTGCGCGACGTGCAGTGGACGCGATATCGTCCGGCTTCCTCGCGGCTGACGCGTGTGATCCTTGGCGCATTGGACGCGGGTGGGCTCACCGGTTCACGGGTGCAGGGTGTGAGTCTCGACAATCAGCCGGTCGACTACTCGGAGCATCGCACGATCCGCGTACGTGGTCGTGCGGAGCCCGGCTGGGAGTACACGGTGCGACAGGGCAACGCCTGGACGGGCGATGATCGTCCCGGCGACGGCTCGTACGAATTTCGGCTGCCGATGATTGGCGACGTCGCGCGCGTCGACGTGTTCGGCTGGGGTCCCGACGGACAGGAGCGTCGCTACACGCGCTCGGTGCACGCCGTGCCGATGCGTGTGCAGAAAGGCGAATTCCAGTATGCGACTGCCGCCGGTCGCTGTGCGAATGCGCAGCAGTCGTGGTACCAACGCGGCGATGCACGCATGTCCGGCTGTCGATGGTTCGGTACCGCCGACGCGCGCGTCGGACTGACGGACTGGCTCGTGATGCGGACCGGTATCGACGCAGTACCCGGCACGATGGCGCCGTACGTCGGTGGTGCCGCTGTCGTGCGCGGTGTCCTGACCGTGCAGGCGTCGCACACGGTGGCAGCGCCATCGATCAGTCACGGGGCGTTCTCGGCGCAGTTCGAACCGTCGCCGGCATTCTCGGCCTCGATCGCACGCAGCACAGCGATCACCGGATTGTCCACACAGCTGGCGTCGATACACTTTGCCCCGATTCGATGGGACGGACGTTTCGGTGTCGACGGGTGGCTCTCGCAATCGTCCGGGCTCGGCGTACCAACGGATATCGGACGCGTCGGTCTGATGGGCGTCCGGAACGGCGTGCGACTCGAGCTGTTCGGCTCGCGCACCAGAATCGGCACAGGCAGCGGCGCGAGCATCAGTCCTGCGTTCCAGGGCAACGCCATCGGGGCGGAAGTGTCGGCGGCGCCGGCATGGCTTCGCATTCCCCGCGTGCAACGCACGTGGCTGTCCGGCAGTGCGGAGCGCGCCACCAACGGTGTCGTGCGCAGCACGCTGCGCATCGATGGCAGCGTGCCACGGGCGTTCGTCGAGTTTTCGCGGACGTTCGCCAGCGCACGCGACGCGAGTCGCTGGTCGATCACGGTCACACCGCGATCACGCAGGGCACGGCAGAGCACCACGTATGCGCGTTCCGGCAGCGGCGACGGGTCCGACGGCGGCAGCGCGCTGCTGCACCGGGTGAGCGGCAACGCGACGTGGGAAGCCCAACGGCGTGGACTCAGTTTCTCGCAGGATCAGGCGACGAATCGTGGCAGCATCGTGGGTCATGCGTTCCTCGACCTCGACCAGAACGATCGTCGCGATCCCGGTGAGCCGTTCGTTGCACACGTGCCCGTGATCGTGGCGAATCGCGCGCTGACAACCGACTCGTCAGGCCGGTTCCGCAGCGATCACATGACGGTCACGGAACTGATCGACGTTGCGGTGGACTCGACGGCGCTGCCCTCGCCGTGCTGGCGCGCCGGTGCACCGCGCTGGCGCGTGCGCGCATCCGAAGGCGAGGTGATCGACGTCAACCTGCCGATCCGACGCGGTGGCATTCTCGAAGGCCGCATCATCCGCAGCGCGGCGTCCGGAGAGCCTGTCGCCGACGGGCAGCACGCGTGGGATCTGCAGCCGCAGCTGACTGTGGTGTCGGTGACGACCGGCGAATCGTTCAACGCCGACGTGTTCGGCGCGGGCACGTTCTACCTGCTCGGCATTCCGTTCGGTGAGTACGACATCCTCATGCCAACGACCGATCAACGTCGACTCGGCGTGGTGGTCCGACCGGTTCGCGTGAGCGTCGCCAGTTCGCCGCTCGACGACACGCGCGACGCCGAAGCACATGCCTGTCCACTGACGACGGCCATCGTCCGCGCCGTTGGAACGGCGCCAGCAGACAATCGCGGCCCATCACGCAGTCGGCCGACCGATGATGTGACCGTTGAAACCACCACCGCGCCGCGTGGTCTGGCAGACAGCGTCATCACGGCGCGTCGCATCGATTCGCTCGCCGATAGCAGTGTGGCACGCGAGACGACAGTCGCCGTCGCCGAAGCAGGGCGCGACCGCGGTGTGCCACATGTCGTGGCGCCGTCTCGTGAGTACGCGCGCAAGTCACGCCGCGCGCTTCGCGCGTATGTCGGGAAACGGCGCATCGAATATCACGTGCGCGACGCACGTTCTCGACTCGGCGGGAGAGGCAAGGCGGAGCGATTCGTGCCGATCTGTGACTCGATGGCCGGTCGATTCAATCTCAACTCGGGGAACTTCACGCTGCTCGGATGCCAGACAGATGCATGGCGTCGCGAGAGTCCCGATGGTCGGCCGGTGCCGCGTCCGCACCTCTAGCGCGACGTGCGTGCACGTAGAAACACGAAGGGCCGCCCCACGATGGACGGCCCTTTGTGTTTCCCGATGTGAATCCGTGTCAGCGATCCGTCAGCGCGATGAAGCGGTACGGTGCGCCGCCGATGTTGTTGTCAGCCGCGACGATCGTACGTGCACTGTTCGCGGCCAACGCGACGGATGCGAGGTTGATGACCACGGCCGCCGCACGCGCGCCGGCGGCCGTTCCTGCCGGCACCGCGCGCACTTGATACGTACCGGCCACTACGGACGGCAGATACGCGGCAGCCTTGTACGGCACGTTCGAAAGCGTCGGAGTGGCCAGGGACAGATCCGCACCTACAGCCGTCACGAACACATCCACATTGCCGGCCGACGGTGACGCATGCACCACGCGCACACGCACTGCGCCGAGCGTCGGCGCACTGTTGGTGTCCGCCGTCACGAACGATGTGATGGCGGACGCAGCCGCACCACCGGTGGCGTACACCGTATAGTCCGTTGCGTTGGCGATGGTGAGTGGGAACGTCGCCACGATCGCACTCGTGTCGGCCGTTCGCTTGAGCACGAGCGAACGCGTGCCAGCGAGAATCGGCGAGTAGATCGCGGTGGCCGGTGACGGCAGCGAGGACGGTGTCGTGCCGCCATACACAAGGTTCACACCGAACGGCACACCCTCGAGAATCGCGTTCACGCGACCCTTCGTGGTATCGGTGATCAGCGTGACGAACCGCACACGTCCCTGCGGTCCAGGGATGAGCGGATCAACCGCGTCGGTCGTGCCGCAGCCCGTGAGCAGCGCGGCGAATCCAAGCACGGCAAGACTGGTACGATGCGCCACGCGCATAACTCCGGCGGAGATGAGTGTCATGTCAGTGATCCTCAGAGCGGGCAGCCGGTGGGGAACACTGTCGGCTCGGCCGGGTCAGCCGGAACGAGCTTGTTGGCGTTGCGGTCGCCGATGGCATAGGGAAGCCAGCAGCGCTGGCCATCAACCGGCAGGGCCGGCGCGGCTGCGGGTCCGCGAATCGCACTGCGTCGACGCACATCTTCCCAGCGCAGTCCCGTACCGAACAACTCGTAGCGACGCTGGACGTAGATCTCGGCGAGCAACTGTGCCTGCGTCTGCCCGGCAGCAAGCGCCGGCAGGCAGGCCTTCGGATCATCAATGCCTCGACCCCCGGTGCAATCCGTGCGTACGGAATCCAGCACGGCCTGCGAACCGGCGAGATCACCCTGTGACGCCAGCGCTTCAGCCTTGATCAGCAGTGCTTCATCCGGGAAGTAGACGAACTGCGTGGCCGCTGCCACCGCATACCGGGTGCTGAACGGATCCAGCGGGCTTGTCGCGATGCGTCCAACGAGTGTCGTCGAAGGGATGACGAAGAAGTTGAATCGCTGATCCTGCGGCAACATCGATGTGCGGAACTGCCGGCGCACTGCAATGCCATTGGTGCCGCCGGTCACGTTGGCATACGGGTTCACGCCAGGTGCGGGATAGGTGAGCGCCGAGATCGCACTCGTGCCTGATCGTGCCACCAGATTTGCCGCGGCAATGGCTGTCGCATTGTCTCCCGCCATACGTGCATATCGTGCGCGGAAGATCTGGATCATGTTCGACAGACTCACGCCGGGCGTGAGAATCTGCGCCGTGAAGAACGCACTCGGCGGTGTTCCGGCGATCTGCGCTGCTGCAGAGTCGAGCAGCGCACGGATCACCGGCAGTGCCACAGCGCGCGACACGTATGCCGGTGAAGTCACGTTGAACGTTTCGATCGGCACCTGCTGGTAGGACTGAATGGCCTCACCAAGCGCTTCGGCCTTCAGCGTGTAGGCCAGCGCCTTCAGTCCGCTGCGTGTGCCCGCGTCGAAAGAGCCGGACAGATTGTCCGCGCCGGCGAGGAGTTCATCGGCGGTGCGAACGGTGCGATAGATCGAGTTGAAGACGTTATCGGCGATGCCGGTGCCAGGTGGCACACTGCCTTGCTCTGCATCGCTGATCGACTGCAACGCGGCACTCGTCGCCGCAAACTCGTCGGTGGCCACGCCCGCCATGTAAGCGTAGTTGAACAACGACGCGGCAAAGCGCGCCTGAAGTCCGGTGGCGAGTGCGATCACACCGTCGGGTGACGACGTGACCTGGTCCTGCGTCGGGCTGTTCGGATTCTGCAAGTCGAGGCTGCAGGCACCGAGTGTCGTGGCGGCGAGAGCCACCACGCATCGCTTGAACATGCGCATGGGTGAGCGTCTCCGCTAATTAGTAGGTGAACCGTGCACTGACCGACCACGTGCGCGGAATCGGATAGGCGCCGAAGTCGATGCCACGGTCGGCTGCAGTCGTCTGCACTGCGCCGAGTCCGCCGCCGTTGGTTCCGAACGCGGTCACTTCGGGGTCGTAGCCGGAATATTTCGTCCAGACCCAGAGATTGCGTCCCGATACGGTCAGATCCACACCATCGCGGAAGATGCGCTTCACCGGCGACCAGTCCACCGTGTAGCTGGCGGAGAGTTCGCGCAGTTTGACGAAGCTGCCATCTTCGATCCAGTACTCGAAGATGCCCTGCGTGCGGCCATTGAAGTTCGGCGCCAGCTTGCGCGGGTCGCCATACGGCAGCAGTTCCGCCTCGTAGGTCTTCGAGTTGCTGGCCACGCCGGCGTTCTGCGCACGCGTCGACAGGTTGAGGATATCATTGCCGAACGTGCCGTCGAACAGCGCACGCAAACGCAACTTCTTGCCGAGCGTGACTTCGTTGAGGATCGAGCCGAGCCATGACGGATTCGGATCGCCGATGACCTTGTTCAGTGAGTCATTGCACGTACCACCGCTGATGGCCTGACGGGCAGCAAGCGTAGCTCCCATGTCCGCCGTCTGATTGCTGCGGCGATAGCGACCCAGCGAGTCGAGCAGCAGCGCGCCGGTCACACAGTTCCGCGCCGCATACGATCCATAGAACACGCCGGCGGCTTCTCCCGCACGAATGCGGTTCGGATATCCGCCCGCCGACTGGAAGTCGAGAATCGAGAGACTCTCGACGTTGTTCTTGTTGCGCGTATAGGTGACCGTCGATTCCCAGCGCAGATTCTTCTGATCGATATTGACGGTCCGCAGCAGCAGTTCGATGCCCTTGTTGGACATCTTGCCGATCGGTGCGAACTGGCGCGAGAAACCGGTGCTCGTTGGCAGGGGCTTGAAGAACAGCAGGTCGGACACGAGGCGATTGTAGTACGTGGCCTCGAGTCCCGCGCGTCCGCCCAGTGCGCTGATCTCGGTGCCCAGTTCCCACTCACGCGCACGTTCATTCCGCAACTGCTCGTTGCCGAAGGTGATGTCGTTCACGAAACCCGGGCGACCACCGAACGACGTATTGGAGTACACGACGTACTGCGAATACGCATTCGTCGCACCGGGTTGACTACCCGCCCATCCAAGTGCACTGCGCAGTCGGACGCTGTTGAGCAGGCCCGGCTCGTTCTCACGCACAACGTACGACGCCGAGAATTTCGGGAAGGCCTGCCAGCGCTCCTTCGGCGCGAAGGTCGACGATGCGTCGTACCGCACTGCGCCTGAGAGGAACAGCTTGTTCCACGCCGCCAGCTCCTGCTGCGCGAAGAAACCGAGCGTGCGCAACTGCGTGAACGACTGCGTGCCGAACTTCACCGATCCGGCGTTGACGAGTTCACCGACCGGTGCCAGTCCATTGGCGCCGGACTGCGTCAGGTTGATCGTCTGCTGCGTGTAGTTGAAGCCACCGGTCGTCTTCCACTCGAACGTCTCGCCGGGATTCCATGAATAACCGGCGACGAGATCCTGGTTGATGACGCGCGTGTTCTGGTAGACCGCCTGCGCCTGTCCGGTGGACAGCGGCCCAGTGCCGAGCACCGCGCCGCGCGGAATGAACTGCCCCTGCTCGAATGCCGCATTGTCCACGCCCGCGGTGTAGTCCACGAGCAGCTTCGGCATCGGGGTCCACGTCATCTTGGCCGAGCCGATGAACCGGTTGATCGTCTGCGGATTCTTGATGCGCGCGATTGCCAGCAGTGGATTCGTCCCGAGCGCCGGCGGCAACGGATAGATGCCGTTCACCGGGCGGAAATCGTACTGCGTCGGCGCGAAGAAGAGCGAGCCCATGATGCCGTAGTCGTTCTGTTCACCGAACGCCTGAAACGCGTTCTTGGTCGTCACGAAGTTCGTGCTCACGTTCGCGATCAATGTCGGCGCCAGCTGCTGCTGCAGGTTGATGCGCGCACCCTGACGCTTGGACGACGTCGAACGGATGATGCCCTGGTCCTCGGACGTGTTCGCGCTGATGAAATAGCGCGTCGCGTCGTTGCCCCCTTCGACCGTCAGGTTCTGCTCGTAACTCGGCGAGCGACGGAATACTTCCTTCTGCAGATCGAAGCGGGAAATCGGATTCCCGTTCACATCGTACGGATAAAAATTGAACGGCTGAAATTCACGCAGTTCGTTGGAGCCAAGCCGCGTCGAAAACGTGACGCGGGGCTTGCCGATCAGGCCGCGCTTGGTGAAGATCTGCACGACGCCGTTGTTCGCGCGCGAGCCGTACAGCGCCGCAGCCGCCGCACCGCGGATGATCTCGATGCGATCGATGTCGGCCGGATTGATGTCGGCGAGTCTGTTTTGCGGATTCGATCGGCCGCCAAGATCGGCGAGCTGCGCCGAACCGTTGTCGACGATCACGCCATCGATGATGTAGAGCGGATCGGAGCCGGAGATGAAGCTGTTCGTGCCGCGCAGCCGCACCGACATACCGCCGCCGCCCGGACCGCCGGAGTTCTGCGTGATCTGCGCACCGGCAATCTTGCCTTGCAGCGCCTGATCGACCGTCACCGACAGCGCCTTCGAAATCACCGTGGAGTCGACCGTCGCGATCGATGTGCCGACGCGCCGCTTTTCGGTCGGCGACGCCGTGCCGGTCACCACGACTTCGGACAGGTTGATCGCACTCACGGACAACACGGCATCGACCGTGACCGTGCTGCCGGCCAGCACTTGTACCGTCTTATTGATCGGCTGGAAGCCGATGCGACGGATCTGCATCACGCGGGCACCTGTCGGCACCGCCACCATCGTGTATTCACCACTGGCCTGACTCAGCGCACCCACGCGCGTGCCGACCAC
>JANLPZ010000071.1:0-10458 GCA_031367535.1 Gemmatimonadaceae bacterium | reverse complement strand
GCGTTGGTGGGGTGGTTGTATGTGTTTTCGACGAGTGGGTGGGGGTTTGTGGGGTTGGGGGTGGGGACGGTGGTGGCAGGTGTGGGGGTGTATGTGGTGTGGACGCGGGTGCGGGGGAATGGTCCAGGGGGTGCGGATCGCGGCGTGGGCGTGTAGTCAAGCGGCGCAATTGCAAGAATCAGGCTGCATTGTCGCTGAGACCAGGGATTGGGGACAGCGAACGAGTCGCCTTCGCTAACACGTTGGCAGATATGGATTTCTGCGCCTTTCGGTCTGATCGCGACGGCGGCCTTTCACTGCAATCGTTCGCTGTATATTTCGGCGAATCGCGACTGTGATAGAGGTGTCAGGAATTTTATGTGTGAGGGGTGAGGTTACGCGGTGCGCTTCGTGAAGCGGTCGCCGTACACGATCGCGAACTGATTCATGGCTTCATGCCAGGCTTTGGCGGCGCGAATGGTGTGGCCGTGCATGTTTTGGAGCGCGAGCCACAAGAGCTTGATCGCCGCCTCATCGCTCGGGAAGTGACTCTGAGATTTGATGATCTTGCGGAGCCGCATGTGCAAACTCTCGATCGCATTGGTGGTGTAGATCACCCGGCGCACTTCCGGCGGAAACGTGAAGAAGGGAATGATCTGTGGCCAGTGTCGCTCCCACTGGCTGACGATCGTGGGATAGCGCTGCCCCCACGGCCCGGCCGCGAACGCCGTCAGTGCCTTGTGCGCGGCGTCGGCCGAGACCGCGCTGTAGATGGGCCGGACTGCTGCCGCGAGCGCTTTCCGGTCCTTCCAGCCCGTGAAGTCGAGGCTGTTCCGCAGGAGGTGGACAATGCAGGTCTGCACCGAGGTCTGTGGAAACGCCGTCTCGATGGCGTCGACCAGGCCGGTCAAGCCGTCCACGACGGCAATCGGCACATCCTGCACGCCGCGGGTCCGCAGCTCGTTGAACACCTTGAGCCAGAACTTCGCGCCCTCCGTCTGCTCGATCCAGAGGCCGAGCACTTCACGCGACCCATCGGCGAGCACGCCCAAGGCCACGTACACCGCCTTGTTTCGCACGCCGCCGTCGTCGCGAAACTTGACGCGCAGCGCATCGAAGAAGATGACGGGATACATCGGCTCCAACGGCCGCTGCTGCCACGCCGTGACTTCGGTGAGCACGGCATCGGTGACGCTGCGGATGAAATCCGGCGAGACATCCGTGCCATACTGCTCGCGGAGGAAGCCTTGGATCTCGCGCACCGTCATCCCGCGCGCGTACATCGCAATGATCTTGTCGTCGAACCCCGTGAAGCGTCGCGCATGCTTCGGGATCAACACTGGCTCGAACGCGCCGTCGCGATCGCGGGGCACAGCAATCCGCACCGGACCGTCCTCCGTGAGCACCGTTTTCTCCGAATGCCCATTCCGATGATTGGTCTGCGCCACCGTCGGCGTCTCGCCCGCGCGATAGCCCAGATGATGGCTCAGCTCCGCGCCCATCGCCCGCTCGATCAGCGCCTTCTTGAACGCCCGCGACACGGCCTGCACCGCCGCCGCGGACATCGGGCCTTTGACTAACTCATCCAAGAGCGCCGAGGGGATCTCGACGGTCGGGGCGGCTTCCGCAGCCGCTACTCCTGCTCTGCTTCGAGGCATACCACTCCGGTCAGGTATCGTAGTTTGCCTCACACACAAAATTTCTGATAGGCCCCGCACGCCGCGCACCCACCAGCGCGAGCTCATGCCGCGCCATTTCAGTTCTCGAGCTGGATCAGGATTCGTTGACCTGATTGCCCAGCATTCTCCCCATCCGCATGTTCTTTGAGCTTCCCCGTTCGTCCCTCCCCGCCGCGCGACGGAGATACTTCATGACTGCAGTCCCGCTCGTCCCCCCGGTTTCAACAGACTCATCGACCATACCGCGCGCGCTCCCTCGACTGTTCTTCACGTGGATGGCAGTCGTTTGCCTGCTCGTGGCGTTTCTCGGATTTCTTCCGACGTATTGGCTGCCGGTCACTCAAGGGAGCTACGGCGCGCCGCCGATCTTCCACATCCATGGACTGCTGTTCTCCTTCTGGACGGTCTTTTACGTGGCCCAAAGCGCGCTCGCTTCCACGGGGCGCATCGTCCGTCATCGCGCTGTGGGACTGATCGGGATCTCACTGGCAACTGCCATGGTGGTCATCGGTTTCGTCGCCGCCATCGCCAGCCTTCGGCACAGCGTGGACCTCGGCTTCGGCGAGGATGCAGTGGGCTTCTCGATCGTCCCGATTGCGAGCATCCTGACCTTCGCCGTCCTGTTTGTGGCGGCCGTCGCCAATGTGCGGAAGGCGGATGTGCACAAACGCCTGATGCTCGTGGCGACCGCCTCGATTCTGCAAGCCGCGATCGGCAGAATTGTCCCCCTCTTTCTCGCGTCGCCGGAAGTGCTCAAGCTTCCATTCGCCGACCGGCCGCCACCGCCGGTCATGTTCACCGTTCTTCCCGGGCTCATTGTTGACCTGATCATCGTCGTTGCCATGGTGTTCGATTGGCGCACACGAGGGCGGCCTCACTTCGCCTACGTCGCCGGTCTCGCGTTTGTGCTCGCCTCGCAACTCCTGCGAGTCCCACTGAGTGAGACCGACGCATGGCACGCCTTTGCCCGGGGAATGTTGGGATGGGCGGGCTAACTTCGGAGAAGACTGACGCGACACAGTGTCGTCGCGCGAAAATCACGTGTCCCCCAAGGCATCACGATTCACTTGGGGGACAGTCGCCGCTTCGACGCTACGCTTGGCGCTGCTGGACCGCTGTCAAGCCATGCATGCCAACACGGCGCGCTACTGACTCACGCCGATGTCAGCACGAGTCAGTCGTGCAATTCAAATGACTGACATGAGGTGTTCCGCAATTTCCGAGATGGGCGAGGTACGCCACCAAACGAAACTACGCACGATGTCGCCGAGCTGTCGATACCACGACGATCGTCAGGGGCACCCGCGCTTGGCGCGAAACGCGCCCACGACGCCGAGCCGACCCGAGTCGTTCGGGAATCCCATGCTCCATTTGAACTGACCGCGAACCTCGGTCTTCGTCACGGCTTTCACGGTCGTACGGCCCGACAGCGCGCGAATCGAAAACCCGCGTGTGAAATCCGCATGGATCCAGCCGGCAATCGACCGCGCCTGAAGCTCGTCGCGAGGGCCAACGGGCCGATCCATCGACGCGACTCCGACGACCGGCCTCCAGGAGCGCGGGGCGAAAACCAGCATATCGCCACGATCATCGTACACATTCACCCAGCCGCCATGCTCGCATGCGGATCGACCGAAAATGCGATCAACGTCGTGCCCGGCAACGCGGTCGCGAACGGAGATGGCGGCTTAGCCGATCGGCATGTCCACGCACGCGACGCACAGCGAAACGAGACCGCGGTGGCGGGCCATGCTTCGGGTCAGTACGACTCTATATCTCATCCTGATTGCGTTGGCCCGGTCATGTTCCTCCGCATCCTCAACGAAGTCGTGCCGGTGATCGACGTGATTCCGACGATCCACACCTTCTCCCGCTCACCCTTGGCCAGTCCTGACACGCTTATCTCTCGCGATCGATGCGGCCTGACGTGCATTGATCGCCTTCGGCCCAGATGGGCGGCGGCGCCCACGTGTCTCTGCGCGAGACGCAGCAGGCCTGCCGGTCACCACGCACGGTGAACACCACCACACATGCCGATTGAGCCTTAGCTTGATCAATGGCCCGGTCGTACGGCTGTGCGTGCGTCAGATGGCCCCCGTGGTAGCTATTCGGCCGGTCGTCATTGTACTCGCGGCGGAACGCATCAAAGGCGCGTTGTTGTGTGCGCATGTTGGCACGGGCGGCGCAATCGCCTCGCGCTCGAGCGTGCGATGCAAGCGTTCGTGCGCCCCGATCTCCTGCGACGAGGCGGGGTGAGTGCGCTGGTGCTGAATGCCGAGTCGCATCCACCACACGGTGAGCGCGGAGAGCCCGCACAACGCCTGCGTCACGAAGGGGGCGCCGTTGTCGCTCCGCATCGCCAGCGCGAGTCCGCACTCGCGAACCGTGCGCTCAAACACCGGCCGCGCGAGGGCGCCGTGCACTGAGGGCAGGCCGTGACAGGTGAGGAAGAACCGGCAATGCAAATCCGCAATCGTGAGCGGATAGCAGTACATGCGATCCTGCGCGCGAAATTGGCCCTTGAAGTCGCACGTCCAGAGATCGTTCGGCTCGACGGTGACCACAGGTGGGATGCGCGCGCCGCGCCGCGATGATCAGCGCGGCGACCGTCTCGCTGGTCTTATGCGGACACGAATACGGCGCGTGACTGCGGTCCTGCAGCCCCGCGGGGCCCTCTTCCGCGACGCGGGCGAGCCACACATAGTCGGTCTTCCGACTGATCGCGTAGCGCGCGCAGACTTCCCGGTCTATACCATCGTGCTTCTCAACCCTGTCTCGTTAGTCGGACTCGCTGGAGGCTTCGTGCGTGTTTCGGTGTTTCTCGTGGCTGCGCTTGTGGTGATCGCATGCACCGTTTCAACAGACGTGTGCGGTTGTTCTCCCGCGTTGCCGTGGGGTGTGCTCGTGCGCGGGACTCTCAACGCGCGTGGTAGCGATCGCGTCACAGATGCCACGCTCGCGGCGATTGCTGCGCTGGGCTCCTGCCCCTCGGCGGCGCGGGAGACGCCGTTGCGGATCGGCGGACCGCCGGTCGACTCAACAGGCGGATATCGCGTGGGTTTCTTCGGAGCAGGCGCAGACACCCTCTGTGTGCGTGTGATCGCACGTCGACAACTCGCCGGGCGCATGGATAGCATGCTCTCTGCGCGATACACCGTCAAGCTCAAGCAGGACCCGCTCGACGGCCTTCGCGTAGACTTTCAGTATCCTTAGTATAGCAGTTGCGCGAAGCTGAATGATCGGGCACATGGCTAACACTTTGGTCCGGCAACATCGCTAACACGTCGATCAGCTCTGAATGATGCAATCGCGTTCATCGAGCGTGGCCAGAAGCACCGAATGGAAGCAGATCGACCACAGGCCGTCGTCCGTTTCCTCCGCGCCGATGTGGTGATTCGTGAGGGCATTGGCGACGTAGCGCAATCGATTCCCGATCTCGAAGGTCCCGCCGGTCGTGATGCGCTTCACCAGGAAGTGTCGTGGATACGTGGGCTGGCCTAGCCGCGACGGATTCGGGCGCGACAACACCGCGACGTGTCAGGCGGGCGTTGTTTGTCCCAGCGCTTCATGCGGCCGTTCGTCGTCGTACTCCCGGCGAAACACATCGAAGTTGCGCTGCTGCGCGGCGCAGGTTTGCCGCACCGGCTTGATTGCCTGACTCTCATGGTGCGCTGCATGCCTGCGTGTGCGCTGTTCTCCTGCGACCGCGCCTCGGACCTCGCCGAGGGGTCCTCGAACAACACAGCTTCCGGAGACGCCGGGCGATTCATACCGCGACGACGCTCCCGCGCACGGCATCATCCGAGAACACGTGAGCGAATCAACCCCTGAACGCTCGATACGCCCCCAAACATCGGGGGCATACCAAGACGTCGAGCATTACATGAATCCGGGACATATCGGAGCCTGATTACGGCTGCGTGATCGTGTTCATCTGCAGGGTCACGGCCGTCTGGGCGAACAGGCGGCCGTTCACGCTGGCGCCGGTCGCGACGGTGATCCCAGTCTGCGCCAGGACGATGCCCTCGAAGTGAGCGGTCGTGTTGAGCGCGACAACATCGGCAACCTGCCAGAAGATATTCTGGGGCCGCGCGCCGCCGGTCAACGTTACGCGCGTCGCGGAAGCCTGGGTCAGGGTGCCCGCGATCTGGAAGATGAAGACATCATTCGGGCTGCCGTCGAGCGTGACATCCGACAAGATCGTGACGCCGGTGGCCCACTTGTAGGTGCCTGGCCTGAGCGTCATGCCGCCGATGTTTCCGCTTGCGAGTTCTACAAAATCAGGCGCGCGGCCAGCCGCGTCGGTGTAGGCAGCCTGCATGTCGAGAACCGCCAACCCAAGGACGGACGGCGTCGTGCCAGAATAGTCGGCGGCGAACATCTTCCCGGTGACCTGCGTCGCCTGCGAAAACGTGTTCGTGCCGTCCATCGTCTCCGAGAACCCCGTCATGCCGCCGCGAGCGATCGGGCTCACACCGATATTGCCCGTGATTGCAGACTGGGGCACGGTGGAGATTCCAGATTTAGACAGAATCACAAAATCGCCGGCGCCTCGAAGATTTACTGGCGCCGGGCTGAGCGGATTTGAAGACAGCGTGTGGACCGAGGAATTTGCGAGCGATGAGCTGATGCCTGTGGGTGTCTGGTCAGTCGCCGAGCAGCCAGCTACGACAACAGCCAGCAAAAGTGCGGAGCACCGACTCATTGCGTGCGCGGATGATTGATTCATGGTTGTCTTCTCCTTGCGAGGGCAGTCAGTCGAGGACGGGAATACTCCTACTTCTCGCCAAGGAGAAAAGCATCAATGATGCCACGCGAAGACATCGCGCGGCAGATTCGTAAGGTGTTGATTTATATGGACTCTACGATTGTCTGATGAACAGAGCGGAGTCGAAAACCGTCGACCGCCGCCGTCGCATTTGAAAGAACTGTCAAATACCGCGACCTGTGGAAGACCTTCGTGGCCCTACCTCCGAATGCCGTGCTTCCGCATTCGGCCGCGCAACGTGCTCGAGTTGATGCCAAGGATTTCCGCCGCGCCGGCACTGCCCTCGACTCGCCAGCCGGTTTTTTGTAGCGCGTGGAGGATGTGATCGCGTTCCATCTCTCCGAGCGCCCTCACAGGTGGCGCGACCTCTCGCGCAGCCCATTCGACATGCTCTTCGCCAGAGGGTCGTGAAGGCTCGAGCCGGTCCAGGACCCGAAGCGCTGATCCATGACTCGTGATCACGGCCCGCTCAATCACACTCTCCAACTCACGCACGTTGCCGGGCCAGCGGTAATCCTGGAGGAGGCCGAGGGTCTCTTTCTCCACGACGTCGAACGTCCGTCCAATCTTCTTGTTGAACTTCGCGACAAAAAAATTCACGAGCAGCGGGATGTCCTCCTTGCGCCGCCGGAGCGGTGGGATCGTAATGGGAAAAACATTCAGACGGTAATACAGATCTTCCCTGAACTTGCCGCGGCCAATCTCGGCCTGCAGATCCCGATTCGTGGCCGCGATAATTCGCACATCAACCTTGATCGTACGAGGATTTCCCAGTCGTTCGAACTCGCCGTCCTGAATGACCCTGAGAAGCTTGGCCTGCAGATCCAGGGGCAGCTCGCCGACTTCGTCGAGAAGTATCGTGCCGCCATCAGCCAGCTCGAAGCGCCCCATCTGTCGCGCATCGGAGCCGGTGAACGCTCCCTTTTCGCGACCGAAGAGCTCACTCTCGATGAGGTTCGCCGGTAGCGCTGTGCAATCGACGGTGACAAGCGGGCGATGCTTGCGAGCGCTCCTGCTGTGAATAGCGCGCGCGACGGCTCCCTTGCCGGTTCCAGTCTCGCCGAGGAGGAGAACGGTTGTGTCCTGCGGGGCCACTTGCTCCACCTGGAAGAACACCTGTTCAAGCGCTGCGCTCCGGCCGATGATCTCGCCGAAATTGAACTCGCGAGCGATGTCCTGCTGCAGGTAAATACTCTCTGCCTGGAACCGGTTCTTCAGCTCCTCGATCTCGGCGGTCCGCTCACGAATCGTCTGCTCCAGCATCGCGTTGTCATTCGCGATTTGCTTGTACAGCAACCGCACTTCCAGCAGGTTGTGGACCCGCATCAGAAGTTCGGCCAGGTCGAACGGTTTGCTGACGAAGTCTTTCGCGCCGGCCTCAAGCGCCCGCTGCTTGTGAGTCGGCTGCGCGGTGATCGCGAGAACCGGGATGTAGCCGGTTTCAATCGCCCAGAGTCCTTCCATCACCTCGAAGCCGTCCATCCCCGGCATCTGAAGATCGAGCAAGATCAGGTCGTACCGATGTGCGCGATGCATGTCGCACACCGCGCGCGGATCCATCGTCGAGGCTATGTGCGTATAACCGGCGCTGCGCAGCACTTCTACAATGAGGAGGACGTTGGCTTCCTTGTCATCGACGACGAGGCATTTGGCATTCAGGATCTCCGAGAGTTCAACCATTCCGGTTGCCCTCAGTCGCTGACAGCATTGTGCGCCCCTGAGATTCGATGAACGTTCTTGCCGGCGCGCTTGGCCTCATACAGAGCCAGATCCGCACTCCTGGTCAAGGTGTCCACATCGTCGCCATGAACAGGAAAGATTGCGATGCCTGCGCTGGTGGTGATGCAGACGGAGTTGCCCTCGACCTCAAACGGTCGGGACAACGCATCAATCACCTTGCGTGCCACAGTGTCCGCATAGCCGCGCACACTGATGTGCCAGAGCACCAGGATGAACTCGTCGCCGCCCGGGCGCGACACCGTATCCTCCGCGCGCACCGTTTCCACCAGGCGCTGGGCAACCATTTTCAGCAGGATATCGCCGGCGGCGTGCCCCAGCGTATCGTTGATCTGCTTGAATCCGTCCAGATCCAGATACACCAGAGCCATGGCACTCTTGTTCCTTCGCGCATGGGCAACGGCCATCGACATTCTGTCGGCGAGAAGGCGCCTGTTCGCAAGCCCGGTCAACTGATCATGCAGCGCCAGCGATTCCTGCATCTCGCCGTGGGTGCGGGCCGCCTCATGCAGCAGGCGGACTTCCAGCAGATTGTGGACGCGCAGCAACACCTCGGCCAGATCGAACGGCTTGCTGACGAAATCCTTCGCACCGCCCTGCAGCGCCCTCAACTTATGCGCCGGCTCTGCGGTAACTGCGAGGACAGAGAGGTAGCCGTCGGTCTCGATCGCCTGCAGGCCTTTCATCACTTCGAAGCCATCCATGCACGGCATCTGCAGGTCCAGAAGAATCAGATCGTAGTGGTTGTCACGATGCAGGTCGCAGACGGCCGTTGGATCGGTGGTGAGCGTAATGCCCGCATAGCCGGCGCCGCGAAGCATTTGCTCGAGCAGCAGGATGTTGGCTTCCTGATCGTCGACGATGAGGATTTTGCCGTTGAGAATGTCGGCTGAACTGATCACGATGGTCGTGCCGCCCTATGAGCCTGCGACGAGTTCGTGCGCGGCGATTTCGATTGCCGCGTCCACTGCATCAAAGAATTCGTTGACCTTGATCGGCTTGGTGAGATAGCGAAAGAACCCTGCCTCCAGGCCTTTCCGGATGTCGTACGCCATGGCGTTGGCACTGATCGCCAGCACGGGAATGTGCGCGGTCCGCGGATCTGCACGGAGGATCGCGAGCGCCTGGATGCCGCTGATGCCGGGGAGATTGATGTCCATCAGGATCACTGCCGGATGATGCCGGCGCGCCAGCGCGATGCCACGCGCGCCGTCCTCGGCGCTCAGCAAGCGCAGATCGGGCCGGCGCGCGATCAGTTGCTCGACGAGCTGCACGTTGGCGCGGTTGTCTTCCACGTAGAGCACGCTGTGGCGCGCCCCGCCATTCTGGGCCCGCGCCTGAATCGGCGCAAGCGACTCGGCTTCGTCGACCGCGATTTGCGGTTCGGCCGCCAAGTCCACTTCTATCCAGAACACGCTCCCGATTCCCACCGTGCTTTCCACTCCGATTGCGCCACCCATCAATTCAATGAGTCGTTTGCTGACCACGAGGCCAATGCCGGTGCCTTCCTCTCCGCCTGTCTCCTGTCCGAGTCGATTGAAGGGCTGGAACAGGTGCGCGAGTTTTGCCGGGGGCAATCCTTCTCCCGTATCCCGCACGCTGATGCGCAAGCGGTGTGCACCGCTCGGTTCGCACGTCACGTCCACCACACCTAGCGGGCGATTGTACTTGATCGCGTTGGACAGCAGATTGATCAGGACCTGCTTGATCCGTGTGCGATCGGCGTGGACGAAGTACGGAACGTCGAACTCGGGAAAGTTCACAACGATTCCGCTCTTTGCTGCCTGCGGTTCGATCATCGCCTGACACTCGCGTACTACGTCGACGAGCGACATGGACTCCGGCGAGAGCGACGGCTTGCCCGACTCGATCCGCGAGAGATCGAGGATCTCGTTGATCAGATCCAGGAGGTACCAGCCAGCCGTCAGAATCTGGTCGATGCTGGACTTCTGCATCGGCGTCGGCACCGGCGAACCGGATTCCATCAACTGTGCGAATCCGAGGATCGCATTGAGCGGCGAACGTAACTCGTGGCTCATGCTCGAAAGGAATTCTGATTTTGCGAGGCTCGCTTTCTCCGAGAGAGATCTGGCGCCCTCCAATTCGACAGTCTTCTCTTCGAGCACCTGATCGAGGCGCTTCCGTTCGGTGACATCACGCGCGGCGGCAAAGACACCCTGCAGCCTCCGGTCCCGATCGTAGAACGTGGTGGCATTGTAGGAAACTTCCGTTTCCTTGCCGTCCCGGGAGCGCGCAGTCAACTCGTAGTTGGTGACCTTTTTCTCGCTCAGCGCC
>JANLPZ010000070.1:0-7090 GCA_031367535.1 Gemmatimonadaceae bacterium | reverse complement strand
CGGCGGACCTTCTTCTCGAGCTTCTTGGCCTCGTCGGCGTCGAACGACTCCTGCGCCTTTTCGACCAGCGAAAGGACGTCGCCCATCTGGAGAATCCGGCCGGCCATGCGGTCCGGGTGGAACTCCTCGAGCGCATCGACCTTTTCGCCGACGCCGATGTACTTGATCGGCTTCTTCGTCGCACCGTAGACGGAGAGCGCGGCACCACCGCGGGCATCGCCATCCATCTTGGTGAGGATTATGCCCGTAATTCCGAGACTGTTGTTGAAGCCTTCCGCGATCCGCACGGCATCCTGGCCGGTCATGCCGTCGGCCACGAGCAGGATTTCGTCCGGCTTCGCGACGTCCTTCACGCGCCGGAGTTCGTCCATCAGGTTCTCGTCGATCTGGAGCCGACCGGCGGTGTCGATGAACACGATGCGATCGCGCTCTCGTCGGGCGACTTCGAGGCCATCGCGCACGATCTGCACGACGTCGGTGGTGTCACGTCGCGCGAAGACCGGAACGTTCAGCTGCTTCCCGAGCGTCTCGAGCTGGTCGATGGCGGCCGGGCGATAGACGTCGGCGGCGATGAGGCGCACCTGCCGCTGCTCCTTCTGCATCCGGAGCGCGAGCTTGGCGGTCGTCGTCGTCTTGCCGGATCCCTGAAGGCCAACCATCAGCACGACCGTCGGCGGAACGGTGCTGAGCTTCAGTCCTTCCTTTCGCTCGCCGAGCATGGCGGTGAGCTCTTCGTGCACAATCTTGACGAGCTGCTGCTCGGGGCGAACGGTCCTGAGCGCCGTGAGTCCGACGGCCTTCTTCTCGACGCGCTCGAGGAACTCGCGCGTGAGTCCGAAGCTGACGTCGGCTTCGAGCAATACGCGACGGACCTCACGCAGGCCGTCCTTGATGTCGGATTCGGTGAGGACGCCTTTGCCGCGCAGTTTGGAGAAGGCGGCGCCGATTTTTTCGCTGAGCTCGTCAAACATAGACGTTGAAATTAGCCAAGAGACTGTACTGAAACCAGTTACGCCGTCTCCTACACCCGGTCTGAACGGCAAACGCGACGGCGCAACGACGCAGCGCCCTTGCGTCAAGGCGGTTGCACTTCGTTGCGCCGTCGCGTTGAAAAGCCGCCTGTTGACGTTGAACAGCGTAACGAACTCTGCTGTAAAGAACACACGAGGCCGGTGACGAGTTCTTTGGCGTGACGTCTTCGGTGGTTGCGCGGTGCGGACGACACTCGTGTGTGCACGCAACGCCGATTTGCGGGTGCGGCGATCCGGTCAGGGACAGGTGGCGTAGAGACTGGGTCGCGGCGATTGTTAGCGTCTGCCGTATCTCGCAGATGAGACGGCGTACACCTTTTGTCGGGAACCGATGACTCACTCCCAACGCCGGGACGAGATCCTTCGCGCCGAATTGCCACCAACGCTGCCGTTGATGGCTCTGCGCTCGACAATGGTCTACCCGCTGGGCACAATTGCAGTGCAGATGGGCAGCCCGGAGAACCTTGCGCTGTTGCGCGCGTTCGATGAACCGGGTGTGGTGGTGGCGCTGGTGGTCGCCGGCGGCGAGTTGGATGACGCCCCCGACGCGCAGGAATTCGTCGGCAAGATCGGCGTCGCCGCACGAGTGCACGAGCGGATCAACCTCCCGGGCGACACGGTGCAGATCACGCTGCAGGGCCTGCGCCGCATCACGATCCAACGCATCGATCAATCATCGCCGTTCGTGGTCGCCGCCTGTGCGCCGGCGTACGACGTGCTGCCGCCGACGATCGAAGTCGAGGAGTTGGTGACGCGCATCGTCAGCGCGACGGAAACGCTCGCCAGTCTCGTCGATCGCATTCCGGCTGAAATCCCGGCGATCCTGCGCATGAACGTATCCGACCCGGGCCGCTTCGCCGACCTTGCCGCGACGAACCTGAACTTCAAGATCGCCGACAAGGATGACGTGCTGCAGAAGCTCGATGTCGGTGATCGGTTGCGCTTCATCCTCGGCCGGCTCGAGCGCGAAGTCGCGCGAGCCCGCGTGATGGAAGACGTGAAGAAGACCACCGAAGTGAAGATCGAGCAGCATCAGCGCGAATTCTTCCTCAAGCAGCAGCTGCGCGCGATCCAGACGGAGCTTGGCGAGACCGATCCGGGCGAACGCGAAAGCACCGAGTTGTTGCGCCGCATCGACGACGCGCACCTGCCGGAGAAAGTGTCGATCGAAGCACGGCGCGAGTGTGAGCGGCTGCGCATGCTTTCACCGGCCAGCAGCGAGTATCAGGTATTGCGCACGTATCTCGATTGGGTGCTGTCGTTGCCCTGGTCGAAGAAGTCCGGCGATCGCGATATCTCGCTCGAGAAGGTCGGGTCCGCACTCGACACGCGGCACTACGGCCTTGGCGAAGCGAAAGAGCGGATCATCGAGTACCTCGCCGTCCGCAAATTGCGCGGCGGCGACCCCGCCGGCCCGATCCTCTGTTTCGTGGGACCGCCGGGCACCGGCAAGACCTCACTCGGTGAAGCGATTGCGACGTCGATCGGGCGCGAATTCCATCGCATCTCGGTTGGCGGCGTGCGTGACGAAGCCGAAGTGCGCGGGCATCGTCGCACGTACGTGGCCGCGATGCCGGGGCTGCTGATTCAGGCGCTGCGCCGCACCGGTGTGCGCGATCCAGTCGTGATGATCGACGAGATCGACAAGATGGGCACCGGTGGCGCAACGGGTGATCCGACGGCAGCGATGCTCGAGGTGCTCGATCCGTCGCAGAACAAGACGTTCGTCGATCACTACCTGAACCAGCCGTTCGACCTGAGCTCAGTGCTCTTCATCTGCACCGCGAACAATCTGTACGACATTCCCGCGGCGCTGCGCGATCGTCTGGAAGTGATTCGCATCGCCGGCTACACATCGGAAGAGAAAGTGCAGATCGCGTGGCGCTACCTGATTCCGAAGTTGTGTACGGAGCATGGGCTGACCGAGGAAGATGCCGTCTTCACCGATGAGGCGCTGCAGTTCGTGGCGGCGCGCTACAGTCGCGAGGCGGGTCTGCGCAACTTCGAGCGACACGTGGCGGCGATTCTTCGCAAGCGCGCGCGCCGGAAAGCCGAAGGCGAGATGGAGCCCTGGACGATCACGCCGCAGCGGGCAGAAGAGCTGCTCGGTGTTCCGCAATTTGCTGCTGAAGAAACGGAGCAGGAGCCCGAAGTCGGTGTGGTGACGGGACTCGCCTGGACGCCGAATGGCGGCGAGCTGATGCTGATTGAAGCGCTCAAGATGCCAGGCTCCGGTCGCATGACCGTGACCGGGCAGCTTGGTGAAGTGATGCGCGAATCCGTCGATGCGGCGTACTCCTATGTGCGCTCGCGCAGCAGCATCCTGCAGATTCCGGAAGAGGAGTTCCGTGATACGGATCTGCACATCCACTTCCCTGCCGGCGCGATTCCGAAAGACGGACCGAGTGCGGGTCTGGCGGTGACGCTTGCGATCGCGAGTGTGTTGAGCGGCCGCCGCGTGCGTCGCGATATGGCAATGACCGGCGAAGTGACGCTGCGTGGCAAGGCGCTGGAGATCGGTGGGCTGAAGGAAAAAGTGCTGGCCGCCTATCGAGCCGGTCTGCGCGAAGTGATCGTGCCGCAGGGCAACGCCAAGGACTTGCGCGACATTCCGGCCGAAGTGCGCGAACGCATGACGTTCACATTTGTGCAGACGATGGATGAGGTGCTCGATCGCGCGATGCTGCCGCTGGATGTACCAGCCGCCGGCCCGCAGGAGGTCGAGGACGACGCGAGCGAGGGACAAGTCGTACTGCCCTTCCCTGATCGGTCAGCGGTCGCCCGGAGCGCCCAGTAATACCACAGCATTTGAACAGCCGTGGTTGTTCAGAACGCGCCGCCTGACACACCGGCGGCGCGTTCTGCGTAGACTCCCCTACAATGGCTTCACACCTCTATCGCGAGCTCGCGCTCAACGTCGTCCTGCACAGCCTTGCTGGCGGACTGACCGACACCGTCGCGGTGTGGATGTTGTTCAATCCGCACAAGCCCTTTCTTGGCGTACAGGGTGCGATCCCCAAGAACAAGGCGCGACTCGCCGCGAGCATCGGCAAAGTCGTCGGCGAGAAGCTGCTCACGCCGCAGGACATGCTGCAGGAGCTGACGCACGGCGGCATTCGCGATGCGTTCAACGAGCGGGTCGCAATCGTGGTGCAGCAACTGCTCGAGACCGAGCGCGGCTCGTTGCGCAGTCTCGTGCCGGTGACGATGAGCGGTGAACTCGAGACGGCGCTGCAGGGTGTGGCCGGAACAATTGCAGAACGCGTCGAAACGTGGGCGGAGAGCGAGGAAGCACGACCGGCTGTGATCGCATTCGTCGCGCGCCTTCGCTCGGCAATCGGTGATCAGACACTGGCGGATGTGCTGCCGGCGGCCCGACGTGCGGCGATCGTGGAACAGGGCCGTTCGCTGGCCGTGACGCTGGCGCACAGCGAGACGGTGGCGGACGCCGTGGCCGGCAGCGTGCGCGCGCAGGCGGAACAGTTGTTGACGCGTGATGCCCCGTTGCTGCAGACACTGCCGCCCGCCATCAGTGCGATGCTCGACAAGGCCGTCGATGCGTACATCCCGGTAGCGGTGGACAAACTCGGCGCGTGGCTGGCGCAGTCGGAAAGTCGCGAGACGGTGAAACGCACGCTGCAGGGCGTGGTCTCGAAATTCGTGACCGATCTGCGATTCCACGAACGTGTCCTGGCGCGCTTTCTGGTCACGGAACGCGCGCTCGAGAAGGCACTCGATGCGCTGGGTGGTGAAGGCGTCGACGAACTGTCGTCGCTGCTGCGCGAACCGGCGATCCGCGATCAGGTCACGAAAGCCGTGCGCGATGGCGTGGAAGCGTTGCTGCGACGTCCGCTGAAGGACATCGTCGGTGCGCCGGATGCTGCGCGTGTCGCGTCGTTGTCGGAGAGCCTGTCGAAAGGGGCGTTGTCACTGCTGCGCGCTGATTCGACGCAGGCGTTCGTGGCCAATCGCATCGAGTCGGCACTGGAAGGTGTCGCGCATCGACGCCTCGATGATCTGCTGAGCGGCGTCAGTGATGACACGATCGCGCACTGGATCCTGGAAGCGATGCGCGGCGACGCCACGCAGCAGTTCGTGCGCGACACGGCGGCGCGTGTCGTGCAGCAGGCGCTCGACGCGCCGATCGGTCGGCCTGCGCGCTGGCTGCCGGCACAGGCCAACGAACGCCTGGCGGCGGTGATCGCGCCGGCGATCTGGGACTGGATCGTGACCTCGTTGCCGGCACTGGTGCAGAAGTTCGACGTGCCGGCGTTGATCGAACGCAAGGTGAACGAGTTCAGCACCGAGCGCGTCGAAGAGATCGTGCGTGGCGTGACGCAGCGCGAGCTGAATCTGATCATCAAGTTCGGCTTCGCACTCGGCGCCGTGATCGGCGTCGGCACGTTCTTCATTTCGCAGGCGATCCGCGCGTTGCCTTGAGGGTCCTGATCGGCGCTGCGCGTCACGTCACCTTGCTGAACCAGCCGGTACCGGACTTGGCGGTGCTGATCGTCTTCGTGAGCACGACCGAAAACTGGTCGCCGTCGTTGCTCGCAGACCCGACGCCACCCTTGAACTTGAGTGTGCGCTGACTCGGCCCCGACGAGCGCCCTCTTCGTTTCCCCTGTACCTGGATCGGCGGCGAGATAAAACTCGTACGACTCGACGGCCAGCGTACACGCGCTATCCGCCGTGATCAGCGCACGGAGATTCTCGATTGTGCCCACTCCCATGTGACACGCCGCTGCCGCCGGTAGTGCTGCGACGTTTCAGTTGCTGATGTTCTGAAGCGACACGGCGGTGGTCTTCGAGGTGCGCGTGCCGCTGACGACGGCAACCGTGACCGACGTGGCCAGAAAGCTGCCGCCGGGATCCGTGAGAACGCTGACACCGATCAGCGAAGTCTGGGCCGGCAGGGCAACACGCGCATAGGACGTGCTGCCGGTGGGCTGGATCAGCACCGCCGTGAACGGTTCCGCGGCACTGACGCTGATCGTGGCAGGCTGGGTGGAGGTCGGCGCACGATTGATGGTGACGATCGGCGCCGTGAACGCGGCATCGGGCGTCGGAAGGGCCGTGCTGACGCTCGTCAGCACGGCACCGGACAGTGAGAACTTCAGACCGGAGACCGTGACATTCGGATCCACAGGCGCTGGATCGGTCGCGTCACCGTCGCTACAACCCGCGACACCAAGCGCCACGAGCATCGGCACCGCGATCCACCTGCGACATGCGTGCATCATCGCATCATGCTCCAGTCAGAATGAGATTCATCGCATGGCGGGTGCCGAAAAAACGCACGGCCGGGAACCGCGTCCGCCATGCGTGAACCATCCACTACTCCATGGCGAATTCGCGGGCGAATGCGACGTCGAACGAGAAGGTTTTCGCGCGACTGCGCGTTTCCATCATGTCGGCCACCCGCAGGAGGCGTGCCGGAACGGCCATGATCTTCTCCTGCGCCTTGCGTCCGATCTCATCGAGGCCGGTGACGGCTTCGAGCGCCCAGAACCGGATCAGCTCCTCGACGATCTTGAGATAGTCCCGCGGGCCGTAAATCCCCGCGCGGCGTACCACGTCGGCCATGTCGCGGAAGTGTGGCATCGCAACACCCGGCATCTCGATGGACGGCATGATTTCCGCCGCCGAGACCATCGCACGATTCGGATCGCGCTCGATGACAGCCTTGAAGATGGCGCGATAAAACGTGTAGTGACGCGCCTCTTCCTTCGCGACGTTGGACAACACTTCACCGATCAGCGGTTCCGTGACGCTGGCGAGTTTGCCGGTGTTGGCGTGACTTACCTGCGTCGCACGTTCCTGCAGCGAGGTGTAGACGAACACCCGATACGGGTCGCTATCCCAGGCTGGTGCGAAGCCCGCCTTGAGGTACTCGAACTGCATCCGCTCGAGCACCGGGTTGTCGAGAATCCGACTGTCGTGCATGTAGTCGTGCAGCACGGCACCGTGACGATCTTCCTCAGCGGTCCAGAGGTTCGTCCACTTGTGCCAGAAGGATTCGTTGCCGAGGTACACGGCGAGCAGCCGATGGAAGTGCG
>JANLPZ010000060.1:0-1921 GCA_031367535.1 Gemmatimonadaceae bacterium | reverse complement strand
GCAGCCGCGCATGTCGCCGGCTTTGCATGCGCGATCGTAGAACGTGGCGGCCTGTGCGAGGTCGCGCGTGATGCCGGAGCCGGTTTCGTACATGTAGCCGAGCGACGTGCAGGACTTCGCATCACCGCGATTGCAGCCGGTGCCGTAAAGTGCGAACGCGCGTGACGTATCGGCCTTCACACCATGGCCCTGGCGCAGCATCCACGCGGTCTGGCCGCAGGCACGTGCACTGCCGGCCTGACACGCCTTGTCGAGGAATCCCGTTGCGCGCGTGGTATCGGCGGCGAGCGGTTTGCCGACCATCAGCAGCCATGCCATCGACGTGCATGCGTCGCTCTTGCCTGCCGTGCATTGCGCCTGCAGCGCGGTGGTGTCAGAACCGGCGGCGGCTCGGTGACGTGAGGCGGAACGCTTCTGTGCACCGAGCTGTCCGGCGAGGGACGTCAGCAGTGCGATGCCGACCCACAGGGTGCGGGCCATGCAGACGTGACGAACTCGATTGGACATATGGTGCATTGGAAGACAGGCAGTAGGGCCGGCTCGCGGCGAACGTCAACGACTCACCAGCTGATGGGCAAAAAATGTACCCCGTAGCGCAGATCGTCGACACACAATCCTGCACGGCAATTGGCGAACTGAGCCGTTGGATGTGTACACTCAGAATGCCAGCATGCGCGTGATCTTGAGCTTGACCGAACGCTCGTTCTGACCCCACGACTCCGTGTCCCTCCGATCGGTGTAGACGAGGAACACATCACTGAGCGGCGCCCAGCGCCAGTTCAGTCGGGCGTTCGTGCTGAAGGAGCGCGTTTGTGTGTTGTACTGCACGAATGCGCTGCCGATCAGCGTCGTGGACCACGAGTATCGCACGCGCATGCCGGCCAGGTTTGCCACGAAGTCGCCGGTGGCGAGCGCAATAGAGTTGCGCTGATAGCTCGTCTCGAGCACCAGCGAGGGTGAGGCGCGCCAGGTGACACCGGCGCCAGCACTGCGCCGCGTCCCGGTGTAGAAATCGCCGACGGTGACGTTCGCCGTGCCGAGCACACGACTGGCCGGCGCCATCACGTATTTGACCGTGCCTTCGCGCCAGTGGTACGCACCTGGCGCTACCGTGCGTCCGGGCACCAGCGTGAACGTCTGCTCGATGCGATCGAACTGATCGCTTACCAGCATCGACAGCACGGCTTCCGATTTGAGCGTCACATCGAGACCGCCCGACATCGTGCGCGTGTCCAGCTGCGAATGCAGATCAGTGATGTAGTCCACCAGCACGTACGGATTCAGTTCCGCGATGCGCGGAATGTTCGGCCGCGGATGCGCGCCGATAGTCAGGTACGACTGCCGGAAGTTGCGGCGCCGCACGAAACCCATCCCCGGCGCGAACGACTCCGACACGCGCTTCACCATCGCGGAATTGTCCCACAACTTGCCGCGATAGGCGACCTGTGCGCGCGCGGCAGTGCCGTCCTGGGTGCTGCCCGGCGCGTCACTGCGCGCGGCGTATCCGCTCACAATCGTGCTGGTGCTGATCCGCAGATTCGCATCGACTCCGACACTGCGATTCCACGTGTTGCTGTCGGTGGCGGCGCGATTCTGCAGCAGCACACCGATATCCGATTTGCCGAACAGGTTCCGGCGTGCGCGCAGCACACCAAAATTTTCGGCCGGCGTGCTGAACGCGCGCTGCGTCTGCATGTCGAGCGCGCCGAGGTCCCACGATCCGACCCGACCCGTAAGGCGTGCCCCACCAACGATCGGGATCACCCGCCCATCGGGTGTGAGGCCGATCTGCCGCGAATTGAAGAATGTGAAGTCGCTCGGACTCGCGCCCATCCGGTAGTTCCGCTCCACGACATCACCGAACTGGAACGCGCCGGAATTCTCGATGAAAAATTCGCGACGTTCAGGAAAGAGCAGAGAG
>JANLPZ010000043.1:0-75723 GCA_031367535.1 Gemmatimonadaceae bacterium | reverse complement strand
GGTTTCAAGGGGTCAGAGCACTTGAACGGCCGCTTTACCGCTCCAGCCTGAAGCCCGCATCCACCGCCGGACGCTTCGCCGCATTCGCCGCATACCATCCGGTCAGGTACATCCACTGTGTCATGCGCAGCAGCTTCGCGTAGTCGATGCGCTCCGGGATATCGCCGGCCGTGTGATAGTCGTCGTGCAGATTCGTGGTGTACATCAACGCCGGCACGCCGAGTCGCGCATACGGCGCGTGATCGCTGCGGAAGTACCAGCCCTCGGGATGCGTGGGTCGATCCCAGAGGGTATCGATGACGAACTTGCCGCTGCGTGCGTTCGCCGCGAGTGCCCAGTTCACCAGATCAGTGGAGCTGCGATGTGGCGGCTGGGCACCGAGCAATGCGGCCGTGTCAGGATTATTGCGGCCGATCATGTCGCCGTTCAGCACAGCGACGATGCTCGCGATCGGAATGACGGGATGCGCCGAGTGATACCGGGAGCCGAGCAGGCCACGCTCCTCACTGCCGTGGTGCACGAACAACACGCTCCGCTTCGGGCGCTGTGCGACGAATGCCCGTGCGGCCGCGAATTGCGCGACACTGACGCTGGCATTGTCGTCCGCGCCGGCGAGAACCGAATCACCGCTCGCGAGTGCACGCACACCGTTCGCATCCTGATGTGAGCTGTAGAGAAGCCATTCGTCGCGCAGTGTTGCGTCAGTGCCGCGCAGTGCGCCGATCACGTTCACACCAGGCACATCGAAGCGTTCGAGGCGCACGGACAGCGTCACCGTGGGTTGCTCGCGCAGCGCCGCACCCAGTGATGCGCGGACGAGAAACGCCGGCGACGCACCTGCACCGGCAACCGGCACCGGCGCGACACGATCCGACGCGCCGTACGTGCGCGGTGTCGCGCGATCCACGTCGTACGTGCCGCGTTCGCGTTGCACGGCAATCGCATCGAATGAGGCATCGACCGAATCGCTGGCCACCACCAGCACCGCCAGCGCGCCGCGGCGTGTGATGCTGCGGAGCGTCGCAGCGGTAGCGGCCTCTGAATACCGCACACGCGTCGGATAACTCGTCGTGCGCACCGATGCGGGAGGCGGCACCTGCACCGGCGTCGCGACGATCCGGCCGCGCACGTCGACGGTGGTGTCGAGCGGATTGGCCACCCACAATACCGCGCCTGAGGCGTCAACGGGAAGTCCGGTGAGCGGTACGAGATCGCGATGCAGCGCCAATGCCTTGCCTGCAACACTGGCACTGCTCGCCGTCGCACTGACGCGCGTCCGGGTGATCATGAACCACTCAAACCAGGTCCCATCGTCTCCCATCGGAATGAGCCCGATCTTCGCGTACTGCTCAGCGACCCAGATCGAGGCTTTCATCTCGTCCAGTGTGCCGCCTTCGCGTCCGCGCATGGCGGGTGACGCCATCGCGAACAGGTCGCGTTTGAGGTCGGCCTCGCGCATCGCGGACCAGGCTCGCGGGCTCGGCGCGGGCACGCCGGGCGGCGGTGCGTAGGTGGACTGCGCGGTGAGAGTCGACGCGCCGAGCAGCAGCGCGGCGGCAAGAGACGATCGGCGGGCAACGGTGGTGGAAGTCGGCATGACGATCAATCAATCGTCGGCAACGTCGCGCGCCAGACGTGGCCGGACCGACGGCTGCCTACGTCGCGTGCGCTCCGTTCCTACGTCATCTGACCTATGTGTGCCGCCGCGCCCAGGCGCGATGATCGACCCGCGCGAAGATCTCGCGCTCTCGATCCTCACCTCCGGAGGTACTCCCATGTCGTTCCGCCGATCCTCGCTCCTCCTGCCCGCTCTCGCCATCCTTGCGACGGCCTGCAGCGACTCAGACAACAGCCTGCTGTCCACGGCACCGAAACTGAACACCGCCAACGCGCCGGACGCGCTGGGTCTGTTTCACCGCTTCGCCTCGATCGGCACCAGTGTCAGCATGGGCTTTCAGAGCGACGGTGCGCACGCGGCCGGGCAGCGACAGAGCTGGACAGCGCAGCTCGCACAGCTGGCCGGTCGCGATCAATCGCTTCCGCTGATCGAGTTTCCCGGTTGCCGTTCGCCCTTCGCGGCGCCACTTGCATCGGGCAAGCGACTCTCTGGTGAAGGCGCTGGCGCGGCGCCGGCGTCGTTCAGTTGCGCCGCGAACGAAGCCGGGGTGACGTTGCCGGCGCAAAACGTCGCTGTCGCCGGCGCGCGGACGTCGGACGCCATCAACGCCACGCCGGAGTCAAAGGCAGGGGATGCCGATTGGGGAAAGCTCTACACGCGCATCCTGCCGCCGAACACGACGCAGCTGGCGGCCGCCCTGGCGCAGAAGCCGAAGTTCATTTCAGTGGAGCTTGGCGCAAACGAAGTGCTCGGTGCCGTGTCGGGCATCGCCGTGCCGGGTGCCAGCCTCGTCCCGGTCGGCGTCTGGGCGCCGCAGTACACGACGCTCGCCGACGCCGTCGCGACCGAGGTGGATCATGGCATCCTCGTCGGGCTGGTTGACGATGTCGCCAGCTTCCCGAGCTTCCGTCGTGGCGAGGAAATCTGGGCCGACCGTGCCACGATGCTCGCCGCCTTCAACGTGAACGTGAATGCGAACTGCGATGGCAGCACGAACCTGATCTTCGTCCCGGTGCGCATCCCGACGGCCGTCGGCACGGGTGCGTTCTACCGCGCGAACGGATTGGGCACCTTCAACTTCTCGTGCGCGGACGGAGGTCAGTTTGCGCGCGACTACGTGCTGACACCGGCCGAAGCAGCGATCGTGAACACCCAGCTCGCATCGATGAATGCACACATCATGAGTACGGCCGCAGCGCACGGCTACGCGTACATGGCGCTGCAATCGCTGTATGGTCGTTCCGACATCAAGCCGACATTCAGCTCGCTGGCGCTGATGACATCCGCCACGCCGTACGGCAGTGCGGTGAGTCTCGATGGACTGCACCCGAGCCAGCTTGGTCACAGCATTCTTGCCGCCGCCGCCGCTCGTGCCATCAATGCACGGTACGGCCTCAATCTGGCTGAGACGCCGTCGGAGATCGCATTGCGCTGAGTGCGCTCGTTGCAACATCGAGCGGTGTCAACGGTGCGCCGACCGGTCGCGAGGACCGATCGGCGCACCGGATACATCACCGGCGACCGTCTGACGCATCGCCAGGCATAGGATGCTCGCGAACATCGTCCGCCAGCGCGCCGCGAGAGTCGACTCCCAGCTTCCCGAAGATGTTCGACAGATGTGTGCTCACGGTGCGCGCCGAAATCTCGAGAGATGCGCCGATCTCCGTGTTCGACCAGAATGCGACCGCTGCACAAGAGGTCGATCGCATCGGCAACCGCGATTGCACTCACCCCGGACACATGCGCGAGCAGCCGTAACGAAGCACGACTCTCGACGATCGCGACGATATCCACGAGACAACGGGCGTCCGGCGACACGGCATCGAGCCTGGCGCGCACCGCGGCGGTCACCGTGGCCGGAAGGAATGTTGGTGCCGAGTCTTCGACGTGCCAGCGTGTAGCGATGCGTCGTATTCTGTTCGATGACACGAGCGCCTTGAGCGATTCGTCGACGAAGAACGGGTTACCGCGGGTATGCCACCAGAGCGCGGCACCGTGACGCTCGGCGTCCTCCGGCGGGAGCGCGAGTGTACACTGGCCATTGGGAGGGCCATCGATGTCGCGTTTCGAATTCCCCGGCGCGATCCAAAGCGGAGCACGCAGCGAGCACCTTGCGCGCGGTCACTTCTTCGGCAATCGACTCCGTCCCCAGAACCCATCCGGCGTCCGCAGCAGCGAGTCGAGACCTGTGCGACGGAGTGCCGCATCCGCTTCGCGCTGCGCCAGGGTCAGCACGTCGTCCTCGTTGACGCTCAGCACCCGGCGATCGCGCATCAGGATGCGTCCGTTCACGATCGTGGTGCTGACATCGTTGCCGTTCGCAAAATACGCGACGCGATAGAGCGGCATGTTCATCGGCACCATGTGCGGACGCCACCAGTCGATCAGAATCACATCGGCTTTCTTGCCGACTTCAATCGATCCGATTTCGTGTTCGAGGCCGAGGGCCTTCGCCGCATCGACAGTCACCATCTCGAGCACCTTGCCGGCCGGCAGCACGTTCGTGTCGTGCCAGTAGAAGCGATGATATCGCATCGCCTGAAACATGTGCCGGAACATGTCGAAGCTGCGATCCGGTGCGACACCGTCGGAACCGAGCATGACGGTGACGCCGGCGTCGAGCAGTTCGACGAGCTGAAAACGGCGACGCGTCGCGGCGTTCGCGCTCGGGTTATGGACGATTCGCGTGTTGGTGCGCTTGAGGATCGCGATTTCCTCGTCCGTGAATTCCGTCGCGTGTGAGAGGATCGCATCAGGGCCGAGCAGCCCGATCTCATCGGCGAATTTCACCGAGCCGGTCGTGTGACCGTCCTGCGTGAACAAGAGATGGTATTGCTTCGACAAGGCACGCGTGGTCTGCGCATGTGCCTTGAGTTCGTCGAGCGCGGCGCCGGTGATGTTGTGTTCAGCCGGAATGTGTGTCGGGAACGTGACCGCGAGGTTGATGCGTCCATCGCCCTGCCCGTGCCAGCGCTTGATCAGCGCCTCCGACACTTCCAGCTGCTTCTCGAAGCTGACCGACACATCGCGTGCGGTGCCGCCACTCCAGTCCGTGTAGGTCTTCGGGAACGGCTGGCGTCGCGGACCGACGGCGAGGAAATACCGGATACCGACATCCTTTGTGGCCTGCAGGTACGCGTCGCCAAACTTCACATCGTCAGTGCGCATGATCATGTCGCCACCACCGAAGAAGCTGAGCGCCGTCGTGACACCGAACCGCACCCGCTCGACACCGGTCAGCAGCGCGTCGGCGCGCCAGAAAGCGACAGTCGACCCGCGCGCGTAGATCTTCTCAGTCGCGGGATAGAACTGGTCGAGATCCATGCCGAGCGATTTCACGAGACCATGACCGGCATGTCCGTGGCCGTCGATGAGGCCCGGCATCACGATCTTTTTCTTCGCATCGATCACCTGCCGACCCGTAAAGCGGTCAACCAGCGCCTTGGTCGTCCCGACCGCGACGATGCGATCGGCGCGAATGGCCACCGCGCCGTCCTCGAGGACGCGTCGTGTAGAATCCATCGTGATGACGGTGCCGCCGGTGATGAGGATGTCGACGGACTCGCGCGGGGCAGCGATGGCGCCAAGGCTGGCCAGCAATCCAACTCCGGCGAATACAGGAACGAGGAGGGCGAGCTTCATGCGGGCGATCCTTGGCGAGGGTGGGCGCGATGCGGCCTTCCCTAATTAGCCCCGTCCGGCGCCTGCGTGAAGGCGATCAGCGTGCGACGAGCGCCGCGACCGATGTGCGGAAGCCAGGCAGCACAGTTTCCCCGTCAAGGAAATCGGCAGCGGTGAGCGGGGTGTCGGATCCGTCAGCGCGAAAGACGTGCGCAGAGCGTTTACGCGGATCGATCAGCCAGACGAGGAGTGTGCCGGCCCGCAGCCAATGCTGCACCTTCGTCCGTACCATACCAGCCCTGTCACCCGCCGACAACACCTCGACGACGAGATCGGGTGCAATCTCGTCAAAGCCCACGACTTCTTCCGTCGGCTCGCGATCCGCGCGAATGTACGCGACGTCCGGTGCGCGTACGGTGTCAGGTCGGCGCGCGATCGTAAAGCCGGTTTCAGCGGCGCACACGCTGCCAATCTGATGTTCTTTCAGGTACAGGCCAATCTCGATGAGAACGCGGGCCGCCACTTTTCCGTGAAAGCGCTTGGCTGGTTCGCGGATGACCAGCCGCCCGCGAACGAGCTCCGTGCGCTTGTCCGGAATCGGATGAAGTGCCAAATCTTCCGACGTCATGTAGAGAGACTGGCTCATGGCTGCTCCTCGCATCAAAGGTCTGCGGGCCGTCTGACGGCCAGGAGTTCCTACGATACGCTGTCCAGCGGTGGCAAGCGTCACCATTTCCGTGCAGCCGCGAAAGTGTCGGGTGCCGATGCTGCGGCCCCTCAGCGCCACCAGTCAAAGTTGAAGTACGGTACGTCGAAGCCACCCGCGTCCTTGAGTCGAAGCGTCACCGCAGCACCGTCGGCGAGCCTGATGATGCGGAGCGCCGCTTGAGGCGCAGTCCTCGCCACAATCTTCGTGCCATCCGGTGCCCACCCGACTCCACCAAAATAGGCGTCATTGCTCAGCAGGCGCCGCCCGCTCCCATCAACATTCACGACGAACAACGAACCTGATTGCACCGTTTGTGACGGTGAACTTCCCGCCAGAAAAGCAACCTGTGTTCCCTGCGGCGAAAACACCGGTTCACGTGCGTCGGGCGCAAGGACGGTCTCATTCAGTGTCGCGAGGTCATACACGCGCAACTCGTTCGAACCCTGACCGCCCGCCGAGACAAAAGCGAGCCGGTTGCCGGTGGGAGACAGATCGGCACTCCACCGCGCAAAGGGCGGCGTTGGCAACTCCACGCCCTTCGATACCGCGCCATCCGCCGTGATGCGCCAGACTGCGAAGGGCGTCGGGGACGTCGCTCCCTCCAACCTGGCGACGACGAGGGCGGTACCGTCGGCGAACAATCTCGACGTGATGATTTCGTTGAAGCCAAGGGTAGTACGAATCGAACGCACCGGCGCACCGAGTGAATCGACAACACCGATTTCTGCCGACGCGCGTCCATTGACAGGATCCGCCATTGATCGATAGCTGATGCTGTTCAGGCCTGCGTCGGCGTGTCGGATATATCCGAAATTCCTGGCTCCGAATGGCACGACCGTGCGAACGTCTGTTCCATTCGTATTAAACAGCTGAACGTTGCCGCCATCCGTGAACGCGCCGAGCAGTCGCCCCCTCGGCACGACGCGGAGGAAGCTCGAGTCGGCAACGGCGCCGACGCGTGCATAGATGCGCTGCGTCCCCATATCGAGCCCGCGCACGAGGCCTGTCACTGAGTCGACGGTCGCGGATGTTCCAGCGCCCATGAAATACCGCGTCGATTCTGTGCGCTGATTGCCCCGCCGGTCGGTTGTGATGCCGCGCACCGCCACTGTTCCCCCTTCGTCCACGGACGGCTCCTCAGCGAATGCGCGAACACGCGTCGGCGCGCCGGGACGCACCGTGAAATCGACTTTGCTCGCATTCGGCAGGTTCTGCGCTGCAGCAGTGACATAGATGTCATAGGCGAGCGTGCCGAGCCGAAGATAGATTTCCGCTCGGCCACGCGAGTCCGTGGTGTCGAATGCCTCGTTGGTCCCACATGGGATTTGTGCCTTCTGACAGACGTAGCCGACAAAGCTGAAGAAGCCGATCGGAGCTGGCGGAGCCGGCTGCGCAGAAAAACGCACCAGCTGGCCGCTCAGCAGCTTGCCATTCTGGGCACGGACTTCGACGACAAATGGCTGCATGAGCTGCGCATCCACGGTATCGGAAACACTGGCGACGGACACGAAGGTGACACCGTTCGTCACCGTACCGGGTGCAAGCGAGTCGCTGCCGCAGGACGTGATCGCCGTCGACAGTCCGACGAGCGTCAGCAGTCTCCATCGCGCGCAGAACACATGCGATAGAACGACGCGATGATGCTGCGAATGAAGATCCATCTCTGCTCTCGGAATGTCACGTGACAGTGGTGGACGCGGTGCTGTGGACCGTCGCTCTGCCGCACGGCCAGCAATTGGAGTCACTTGAGGTGTCATTTACCCCGCGAAGCGAGGTCGACAAGAGGCCCTGAAGCACCCTTCGGCCGGCCGGCCGCGCTGCGCGTGCGCGGCACGCAGGACGGCAGGGACGCCGCCCTGACGGGCCGTCCCACTCCGACGAGCGGTCCGCCTCGCCTCCCGAGCAGCCTCCGCCCGCCGTGTCGCGGGAATAGTTTTCCTGTCGACCCAGTCCGCCGATCCGTGACGCAATCCGCCCTCCCCCTCGAAGAGCAGCATGCGCGCTTCCAGACGCTGGTGCTGCCGCATCTGGATCGCCTGCTCCGCTTTGCCCAGCGGCGCACCGCGTCCACCGGCGATGCGGAAGACGCGGTGCAGGATACCTGCGTCAAGGCATGGCTGTCCTTCGAGGATCTCCGTGACGCCGACAAGGCCCGGCCCTGGCTCTATCGCATCCTGCGCAGCGTGTTGAGCGATGTGAGCGAGAAGTCGGACCGTCGTCGCCAGCTGGTCGATATCACACGTCTCGAACAGGCACACGAAGAATTGATCGGCGGTGACACCGACGTCGTATTCAGCGAAGTCGCCGCGCGGTTGGACAGCGAAATGCTCGCCAAGGCGCTGACGTTGATTCCGGAGGATTTTGCGACCGCGGTCGAATTGCACGACATCGACGGCTTCAAGTATCACGAGATCGCAGAGATCGCCGGTATTCCGATCGGCACGGTGATGAGTCGCATTTCGCGCGGACGTCGCCTGCTGGCGGGCACCATCATCGCGAATCGGCGCGCATGGGGTCTGGGAACAAGCGACGCGCAGAAGCCGTCTGCTCGCACACGGATTGGCGGCGACCGGAGTGCGCAATGAGTGACCTGCATCTGAATTTCGGCGTACAGCCGAACGAACGTCCCGGCGACGACGACGCGCGCGAAGCACGGCATCAAGTGCTCGCCACGCTGCTCGGCGCCTATGCCGATGGCGAACTGCCACCGGAAACCGCGTCGCAAATCGATGCGCACCTGCTGGGCTGCGCGCGCTGTCGTCGCGAAGTCGACTTGCATGCCGTGATGCGCGAATGCCTCTCGCGTGAACCGCAGGAGCTTGCAAGCAGCGCATTCCGCGATCGCATCATGCAGGAGATCGCGGACACCCGTCTGCCGTCCTCCGCGCCCGCAAGCGAGCCGCGCGCGTGGTGGCAGACGACCCGTGTTCGCGCGGGCGCCGCGCTGACGGTCATGGCCCTCGCGACCACAGTTGCCGTCAACCAGTGGCAATCGGCAGCCGCACACGCGCCGCCGACATCGTCGCGCGTCGATGCGGCCGGTGTGCCGCTCTTTGCCACGATCCTCGACGACTATCGCCGCGTGATGGCGGGCGATCTGCCCGGTCGCGCGCGTGATCTCGATGCGGTGCGAGCAGCGGTGCCATTCCCGGTGCAGCCACTGCACGGCGCGGGGCTGAGCCTGCTGGCGGCATGGAGCACTGATCTGCGCGGTGAACCGGCGGCCGTGCTGGCCTATCGGTGGCACGATCGGCTCGTGCTCGAATATCTCGTGGCTGAACCGCTGTTCTTCCGGCATCCCGGCATTCGAGGTCCGATTGCGGCGGGGCAGCTGGTGTCTGCAGTCAGGGGCGCACAGGGGTTGCTCGCGTGGGCTGCGCCACAGTCGGGCGCGATTCTCGTCGGCGAGGTAGCACCGAACGAGCTGTCGGCATTGCGAGTTGGTGACGCGGCGCGCTGATTCTTCGCAGAAGTATCAGTCGAAATTCCGTCGAGGCTGGCATGATCTCACGTGCCGCCGACTGACTCGCTGCTGTGAGGATCCGTGATCGATACCGCTCACTGGTGGGACCACAGGTCTCACCGGTGGCTCTGTCTGCTCGTGCTGACGCTGTGCCTCGATGGAATGCCCGCGCGCGCGCAGCAGCGCACTCCCCCGCCCCGTGACTCTGCGAGTGCTGTGGATTCCGCAGCGCGTGACTCGCTCGCGGCTCGACTGGCGCGCGCGGAAGCCGCCATCGAACTGCTGCGACGCCAACTCGCCGTCGAAGCGAGCACGGTCGTGCGCACGCGGTCCCGCCTGCAGATCGAACTCTCGGCGCGCATTCTGACGAATTCGTTCCTGACGACGAATCGCGTCAACAACGTGGATGTACCCCAGTTCGTGCTGGCGTCACCGAGCAATCCACAGGTACCGATCGGTGGATCGAGTGGCGTGCGCGCACTGGGACTGTCGGTGCGACAGTCGCGCGTCGGTGCCGCCGTGAGTGTCGACAGTGTGCTCGGCGGCACGTTCGAAGGTGACATCGACGTCGATTTCTTCGGCGGCGTATCGGCTGGTCCCGGAGATCGCCGGCTCTTTCCCGAACTCCGGATGCGCACGGCGCGTGCGCGCATCCGATGGGATCGCACCACACTGTTCGTCGGATCGGAAACACCGCTGATCTCGGATCTCAATCCGATCAGCCTCGCCGCAGTCGGTGTGCCCGGATTTGTGGCGGCCGGGAATCTGTGGAACTGGCTGCCGCAGGTGCGCGTGTCGCACGATGTTTTCCGCGCTTCGAATGGTGTGCGCATCGGTGTGCAGGGGGCGGTGCTGGCACCGTTCACGAATGTGCAGCATCTCGCCGAGACCGATGCCGTGGACGCGGGCGAACGCGCGACGCGTCCGTATGTCGAGGCACGCGCGCACGTGCGCTGGGGCGCCGGCGGTGAACAGACGGGTGCGCCGAGTGACGCGAATCTCGGTGACGGCGGTGGTGAGATCGGTATCGGCGTACATCGCGGCTGGCTCCGTGCGGCGGGTGACTCGCTCAGTCGGAGCGCGGCCGTCAGCATGGATGCGCGCATCATGCTGGCGCCGCGTATCGAGCTGCGCGGCGAAGCATATCGCGGCGTGCTCGTGCGCGGCCTGGGGGGCGGTAGCGTCGCGCAGAGTTTCGGGCGCGTGCCGACGGGTCAGCTGATTGGCCGCCCGTTGCACGACACGGCGGGCTGGCTGCAACTCAACGTGCAGGCGCATCCCACCGTGGTGACAGGCGCCGGATGCGGTCACGATGCGGTGGACATGGGCGACTCTCCCGTTCGTGAATCGAATACGGCCTGCGCGGCGCACGTGATGTGGCGTCCGGCACAACCGCTGATCATGGGACTCGAATTCCGCACCATTCGCACGAAATATGTGGAGCGCACGAATCGCGCGAATCACGTGAACCTGTCGTTCGGATTTGAACTGTGACGGTATGGAAACCGATGTCGCGCATGGGGCGACATCTGTCGCTGGTGGGCGGCGCGCTGGTGCTGCTTACGTCGGAGTCACCGCAGACGGGCCGCGTCTCCGGACAGCTTGCGTTGCTCGAACGCGGTGGCGGCGCGGGCAAGGATCTGGCGACGGCGGTCGTTTATCTGCAGGCGATCGATGGCCATGCGGACGATGATCACGGCACCGTGAGCACGGAGGCGACGATCACGATGCGCGGGCGCGAATTCACTCCGCACATGGCGGTCGTGCGGCGCGGCGGGTCGGTGCAGTTTCCGAACGCGGATCCGTTCAGCCATAACGTCTTTTCCAACACCGATCCGGGGAGTTTCGATCTGGGTTTGTATCGTCGTGGCGCAACACGATCGGCCACGTTCGAGCAACCCGGTGTCTACCCGATCTATTGCAACATTCACGCGCGCATGGTGAGTTACGTGATTGCGGTGCCGAGTCGCCATGTGACGCGCGCGGATGACAGCGGTGCCTTCGCACTCGAGGATGTGCCGGTAGGGACATATCGCCTGTACGTGTGGCATGAGCGCGCCGCGCGGCTCTCGCAAGAGCTTGTGGTGACTGCGGCGGGTGCATCCGTACGACTGACGCTGGATGCGCGCGGCTACATTGCCGGCGCGCATCTGAACAAGTTCGGCGTGCCGTATTCGTCAACACGCAGCGATCGCTACTGACGCAGCGGACTGATGCCAACCACACCATTCCGCACACTACGCTTCGCGTCCCGTTCGATGGGACTGACCGGTCGCGTATTTCTCGGCACGGCCGCGATCGTGGCAGCGGTGATCGTGGCCGCCTTCGTCATCACGGCGGCGTCGGTCCGTCGCAGCGGTGAGGCGTCGGCGCGGCGCGGGCTCGAACAGTCCGCCGATCTCGTGGCGCAGTTTCTCGCCGGCCGCAGCCGCAGTCTGGCGGGCGGCGCGCGCGTGTTCGTACAGGGCCCGTACTTCCGATCGCTGGTGGCCGAACGCCGACGCGATGACATCATCGATCAGTCGTTCGAAGCGAGTGAACAGCTTGGCGCCGACTGGGTGTTCATCACCGATGACCGCGGCGTGCTGCTGGCAAAGAGTGATGAACCCGGTGCCAGCGGACTGCCGATGGGCAACGTGCCGCTCGTCGCGGGCGCGTTGCGCGGACTGGTCACGAGCGGCTTCGGTGTCTCGCGTGACTCGCTGCTCTTTCAGGCGGTCGCGGTCCCGATCGTGACACCGGGCGGCGCACCCATCGGTGTGCTGGTCGCGACGCGACTCGTCGATTCCCTGCTCGTGCGCGATGTGAAAGCGACGACATCGAGCGAGCTGTTGTTCTACACGCGTGATGCCATCGGTAAACGTGCCGTCTCACTCTCCACGCTCGGTCGTGCACCACAGGTTGCGGCGGCCGTCGCGGCAATTCCCGATCGTGCAAGCACCGGTGCGACTGTCCAGCCGGATGTGGTGATCGACCGTATCGAGTATCTGGCACAAGGCAGTGCGCTGACGACCGCCGGTGGTGATGTGGTCGGCGGCTTCGTCGTGCTCAGGTCGCGTGTCGCAGAACTGACTGGCATCGCCAGCCTCCGTCGCTCACTCGCATTCGCCGGCGTGCTCGGCCTGCTTCTCAGCTGGCTCGCGGCGTACATCGCCGCACGACGCATCGCGCGGCCGGTTCGGGCCCTCGCGGGCGCCGTACGTCGGGCGGCGGATGGCCAGTACATCGGCGACATCGATCGCGCTGTCACGTCACCTGGCGCCGGCCGCGAACTCGAGGAACTGGGCACGGCGTTCACATCGCTGCTCTCCGATCTGCGCGACAAGGAGCGACTCACCGGCCTCAAGCCACCGACGGCAGTCGCGAATGGTGCACCGGAGAGCATCCCGACGATTTCGCGCGGCACATCACGCCAGATCGTGGGCGGATCATCACCACGCGGCAAGCTGGCGCTGCGACCCGGCTTTGCGATGGAACCCGGCACCGTCCTCGCCAATCGATATCTCATCGACAGTGTCGTCGGCAGCGGTGGCCTGGGCATCGTCTATCGTGCACGTGATCGCGTGCTCGGCGAACCGGTCGCGCTGAAGGTGTTGCGCCCCGAAGTGCTTGCCAACGACGATCAGGCCGTGGCGCGACTGACCGAGGAACTGCGACTCGCGCGTCGTATCTCGCATCGCAACGTGGTGCGCATGCACGATATCGGCGAATCGGATGGCGTGACGTTCCTGACGATGGAGTATGTCGACGGCGCGTCGCTGGCCACGATCATCGAGACGCGTGGCGCACTACAATCCGGCGCGGTGCTGTCGATCGCGCGTCAGCTGATGCGCGCCCTGGCGGTGATGCACGCGGAAGGCGTGGTGCACGGCGATCTCAAGCCGGCCAACCTGTTGCTGGGCCCATCGGGCGTGCTCAAGTTGTCGGACTTCGGCATCGCACGTGTCGTTCGTCAAACGGCGCGTGACGCAGCGTCACCCGGCGAGTCGCATCAGCACACGGTGGGTCATCTCGCTGGCGCAGTGGTGGGCACACCGGAATACATGGCGCCGGAGCAACTCATCGGCGCACAACCGACGCCGGCCAGTGACATCTACGCGGCCGGGGTCGTACTGCACGAATGCCTGACCGGCACGACCCCGTTCAACGCGGAAACTCGCGTGACGTTCATCGCACACAAGCTGGACGTCACACCGGCATCGGTGCGTGCTGTGCCGGCCATTGTGAGTGCGTCGACGGCACTCGAGCGTGTCATCGCCCGTATGATGACGCCTGCGCCCGACGCCCGTCCGCCCTCGGCCCTCGATCTCTTCGACGACTTCGCCGGGATCGACTGACCGACGCGACCTCACGCGCGATGGACGAACGCGTCGCGGATGCTGCTCGGCAACGGTGGTGTGCCACCCGAGCACGATGCCACGAATCCGGCCACTTCGTTCGCATGTGCATTCACATCATCCAGCGCCCAACCAGACAGCAGGCCCACCGTCATCGCCGCGGTGAACGCATCACCGGCGCCGATCGTGTCCACCACGTCAACGGTCACGCCCGGATGTTCGGACCACTCATGTGCGGTGAGCAACACGCTGCCGCGATCACCACGTGTCAGCGCAATCGCGCGCAGCTGCCAGCGTTCGGCGAGCTGCTCGAGTTGTGACCGCAGGTCGCCCTCGAGCGAAAAGAGCGCCACGAGTCGCGGCAGCTCGAGGTCATTCACTTTCAGCACCGTCGCCAACGCCAGTGACTCCTCGATCAACGCGCGCGAGTAGTACTGCTGGCGCAGATTCACATCCAGCACACGCAACGCCTCGGACGGTGATGCGGCGACGAGTGTGCGGATCGCGGCGCGTGACACGGGATCACGTTGTGCGAGCGTGCCGAAGCAGAGTGCGTCGGCGGACGAAGCCGCGTGTAACGCTGCCGCGTCGACCTGCAGATGATCCCACGCGACGTTGGCCCGGATATCGAAACACGGCTGTCCATCAGCGTCAATCTCGACGGCCACAGTGCCGGTGGGCATCGTCGGATCAAGCTGCACACACTCCGTGCTCACACCGAGCGTCTTCAGCTGTGCGAGCAGCTCGTGGCCCAGCGTATCGTCACCGACACGCGAGATGGTTCGCGTCTCAGCGCCAAGCGCACCGGCGTGGTACGAAAAATTCGCGGGCGCCCCGCCGATCTGCGCACCGGTCGGCAACAGATCCCACAACAGCTCGCCGATACCGACGATGCGGTACATCAGGCCAACCCCAGCTGTGCCTGGATCGCTTCCAGCGTCGCACCCTTCGTTTCAGGGACCATCGTGCGCACCCAGATCAGTTGGAGAACCATCATGGCGCAGAAGAAAGCGAACACATAGCCCGGTGCGAACGCGGTCACCATCGCCGGGAAGAACGTCGTGATCAACGCCGCGAAGATCCAGTGCGTCGAACACCCGAGCGCCTGCCCGGCCGCGCGATGGCGATTGGGAAAGATCTCGGAGATGAAGACCCAGATCACCGCGCCCTGACCGATGGCGTGCGCCGCGATGAAGGCGAAAATGCACGCGGGCACGATGCTGTAGTGCTGCGTGAAGAAGGCCCACGACACGAGCCCGAGCGACGCGATGTAGCCGAACGATCCGATGTAGAGCAGTGTCCTCCGACCGAGCCGATCGATCAACCACAGTCCGACGAACGTGAAGATGAGATTCGTGATGCCGATGCCTGTCGACTGGAGCAGCGCGGCCTTGTCACCGAGACCAGTGAGCTCGAATATGCGCGGCGCGAAATAGAGAATTGCGTTGATGCCGGACAACTGATTGAACACCGCAATCAGAAATGCGAGCATGATCGGCACACGCAATTCCATGGTCCAGAATTTCTCGGAGCCCGTGCTGCGAGGTGCCGCCGCGGCGATGATCTCGGCCGCGTGTGCCGCGATCGCCGCGTCGGACGCCTCGGGCTCGATCATCTTCAGCACCGTCAGGCCTTCGTCGCGCCGTCCGCCAAGTGTCAGCAGCCATCGCGGACTCTCCGGGATCAGGACGCAGCAGAGTGCATACGCGGCCGATGGGAAGGCCGCCACGCCGAGCATCCAGCGCCAGGCATTCTCACCGGTGCCGGCGAGCATCGCGTTGGAGAAGAACGCCACCAGAATCCCGAACACGATGTTGAACTGGAACATGCCGGTGAGCAGGCCGCGCTTGGCCGGCGGCGCGATCTCCGAGATGTAGAGTGGCGCGGCGATCGTGGATGCGCCGATCCCGAGACCACCGATCACACGCGCGATGATGAACGAATACACATCGCCGGCGAGAGCCGACCAGATCGCGCCGATCAGATACAACACGCCGATGAACAACAGTGTGGGTTTGCGACCGTACTTATCCGCCGGCAATCCACCGAACATCGAGCCGATCACGGTGCCATAGAGCGCCGCGGCCATCGCGATGCCGTGCATGCCGGCGCCGAGGCCCCACAGCGCCTGAATCTTCTGCTCGGCGCCGGAAATGACGACGGTATCGAATCCGAAGAGGAAACCGGCCAGCGCCGACGTGATCGACCAGAAGAGAATGCGCGGATTCATGTGCACAGAGAAAGAGACGGCGTGGCCCCGGGTGGAACCACGCCTGCCAACACCATCAGCGACCTACTTGAACCGGAGCGCCTTGAGATAGGCAACGCTCGATGTGAGCGACGCCCATGGATCGGCGGGATTGTCATGTTCCACGTAGAAGTGCTGGATGCCCGCCACTTTGCGCTTCTCGAACAACGCGGCCCACTTGATCGTGCCTGAACCGACCGGGCGCATCTCGTTCGACGGCAGGCCGGCGTTGTCCTTCACATGCACCATCGGAAAACGACCGGGGAACCGCATCCAGTACGACACGGGATCCTTGCCGGCGACGCTCATCCAGTACAGGTCCATCTCGAACTGAATACCGGTGTTCTTCGTGCGATCGAGCAGGATCTCGTAGCCATCGGTGTCGCCGAGTTTCTCGAACTCGAAGTCATGATTGTGATACGCGATGGTGATGCCGGACTTGCTGGCGATCGCCTGCGCCGCAATCAGTGCATCGGCATGCGCGTTGTACTTCTCGGCCGAGCCACGTTCGTTCGGCACCAGGAACGCGAGATTGATCCACTTGTGGCCAATCGTCGCCGCGGTCTCGACGAGCGCAGGGAAATCGGCCGACTTGATCTGATCGAGCGACACGTGCGTGGACGGCGACGTGAGGCCGTTCGCTTTCAGCGTATCGCGGATCTGCGCGCCTGTCCTGCCGTAGTAGCCTGCAAATTCGACTTCGCGAAAGCCGAGTTGAGCGAGTCGTGCGAGCGTGACCTCGACGCCATCCTTCTGCATGGCGCCGCGCACGGTATACAGTTGCACACCGATCCTGGGGATCGAGGCAGTGGCCGACAGCATGTCCGCGCCAGAGGCGAACGCGGTCTTCGGCCAGAGAGCGCCGGCAACAGCCGATGCGCCCAACACACGGAGAAAGTCTCGACGGTCAGTCATGAAGGGAAGACTGGGCTGTGGACCGCGCACCGTAAAGTGTGCCGGGCTCGGCAAGACTGGCTGACGCGCCCGGATCAGTCAGGCGGGCGCGCCGCTCCCCCGCCCGTGGCCGGCGGTGCAACCGCACCCGCGCCCGGCTTCACGAACTTCACCTGACTGCCGAACATCCACTGCGACCGGAGTCGGTCCGCTTTCGTCGTCGGCAACATGTCGCGCAGCATCGGCATCAGGTCACGCTGCGTCGGCGTGACCAGCGCCGCGGCGATTTCCGGCTGTTCCCAGAACGCCGCCCAGTAGGCCTTCTTCGCGCTATTGGTGCTGTCGAGCACCGCCTTGCTCGCCGCGCCGCCGGCATACCGCGCCAGATACTGGCCGAGCTGTCCATAGATCGCGCGCACGCGATCCGAGAAGTCTGCCTCCGCCTTGCGCAGCGCGCCGATCTGTTCCGGCGAGAGGAAAAGCGAATCGCTCTCGGACAGAATCGCGGTGTGAATGTTCGACGTCTGCTCGAGATAGAGCGCCGTCAGTGAATCGGCGGAGCGCGGCTCCCACTTCCTGCCGACGCGCACCGGCTGCAACGCGCGACGCAATTCCTGCAGCGAATAATCGGTCGCGAGCCGCAGCTGGAAATCGAGCGTGACACGAAACGGGAAACGCAGTGTGGAGCGCGACGGCCGCGTCTCGGCGAATCGCGGATTCACGTCGTAGCGGAACGACTGCGTCGCGACGTCGAACGCCCGCGGTACGAGCAGCACCGGGTCAGGGCTGGCCGAACCACCCCAGCCTTGCAAACCGTTCGCGCCGTGCAACGCCTGATCGACACCGGCGAACACGTTCTCGAAGAAGAGGTTCGCGTTGAGCCGCTGCAAAACCTTCGGCAGCGTCGGTCGGTACTGCATGTTCATCGTGGCAGTCCAGGGCCCGCGGCAGCCGTTGCGCGGCACGATCTGACCGTTGTACGCGCTCAGGCACTTCACGGCAGTGGGCGATCCATTCGCCGTGAGCGATGCCAGCTGCGCGGCGAGTGGCGCATCCACCGAAAGGGTGCTCGCTGGAATGAAGGCGCGATCACCACCACGTCCGTCGCCGTTGATGTCACCCTGCACCTGCGGTGTGAACGGCAATCCCGACTGCGCACGGGTGAAAAATGTGACGGTGCCGAAGTGCTTGACGGAGAACGCGCCCTGCAGCGAAACAATCTGGCGCGCATCGTTCGCACTCGGTGCCCACTCTCGCAACGCTGGATCGCCCGCGGTGAAGCCGTCGAACCCGAGATACTGTCGCTGCGACTTCTGGAGTGTGTAGGACAACGAGCCATACAAGCCAAGCGGCACACGGCGCCGCCGGAACGGATCGGGCGCGAGCGTGACAGTTGTCTGCGCGCCGTATCCACGCAGTTCGCTGCCGCGCACACCAACCCGTCCGAACGCCGCCGAACGCCGTGATTCCGTGGCCGACACCGAGCCGGTGTTGGCATCGATACCGGCCGTCGAGACGTACACCGGTCGTCCACCTTCCTGCGTCAGCGTGAAGCGCTGCACGCCGGCGAAGTTCGCGTCTCGCACCGACGACTGCGAGAGATCCCACGACGCGAGGTTGTTCCACTTGAGCTGCATCCAGCCGAAGTTGGTGTACCAGTCGAGTGACGCGCGCCACGAACGCGGCACCTGGTAGTCGCGCGCGATGAGTGTGGCCGGTGGTGCATTGTCCGTCAGCGCACCACTGCCGTTGACACAGGCGCGTGGAATCGAGCCCTCGTCGGCGAGGAACTGCGTCCAGTTCGGCGACGGGACGGCGGATCCGGTGCACAGCAAGGACTGCGTACTGCCGGCGAGTCCGGTGCGCGATGCCGCGTCCGCGAGAATATCGGGACGTAGCAGGTCGCGGAATTCGCCGATCCCACCGCGCAGCACACCACTGGTCGTGCGATAGAACGTGCCCGACGGACTCATCGACATGCCGTTGCCATTCTCCTTCGCGCGGCTGTAACTGTAGGTGAACCCGACGCGTGGGCTGACATGCAGCGTCGTCGGCGCGACGCCTGTGCGGATACCCAGTGCGCTCTCGAGCTGCGGATTGACGGCGGGCGACGATGTGAAGCCGTTGCCTTCGACGCGTGCGCCGTAGAGCACACTGACTCGTTTGGTCTTATTCCATTGATGCGCGAGTGCACCGGCCGCATTCCATACCGTGCCATCACTCGCGGGCTGCGTCAGCGTGCGCGAGAAACTCGCCGCGCGACCCGCCGCAAAGTCAGCAATCGAGTTGAAGCTGTAGCGCCCCAGCCGGTCCGCACCGCCCGACTGGTCGAGGGCATCGACGCGCGCCCAGCCGAAGGCCTTGAACGTGTGCTTGCGCCCTCGCGCGTTCCACATCGTCAGATTGCTGCCTTCGGCAGTGAATCGTGTCTCACTACGATCAAAACTTGAATTGCCGCCCAACGCGAGTGGCACAATGCCGTCCCCATCGCTGCCGGTGGAACGTACCAGCACGTTTGCGCCAGGCAGGCTGAGATATGGGTCGCCGGCACTGTGCGTCTGGCTGGCGCCGAACTTCGTCTCGTTGAATACACGACGCCCCGCACCGATGAAGTTCATCAGCTGCAACTGCGCACCGATGGCACGATCGGTCTGCGAGCCTCCGGCCGACGTGGCCGTCAGCGGTGCGAAACCCTGTGCGCCATCCTTCGCGTAGCTCACGTAACTCGTGATCTGATGCTGATTGAGCGAGTCGCGGATGTCATCGAGACGACCGAGCCACGTGATGCCCGTGCGTTCACGCGCCGTTGGAATGCCATTGCCAGCGGTCGGCAGCCCAAGGCCGAGCGCCGCTGTCTGCAGGCGCGTGACGGAATCGCGTGCCACACCGGCACTCTGCAGCGCGCGCAGATCGCCCGTGAACAGCGTCGCCGGATCGGACGTCGAACGCGACAGTTCCACCGACGCGTTGTAGGTGGCGACGCGCGGTACGATGAAGCCGTTTGCCGCCGCGCTGCCCCGGAACGAGCCGTATCGTGCACCGAGTGACTGGCCGATTGCATCGGTGTACTGCAGTGCCGGCGCATCGAACGTGAAGTAGGCGTCGCGCTGCTGATTGTAGCGACTTCCGCCACCGAGCTGCACGTCAGTGTTGGCACCGGAGAATCCACCGCGCACCGGATCGAATGTCGCACCAGTGACACGCGTGTTGACGCGCGCAGCGCGCGGCAACGTGCCACCCGGCAGCGCCATGCCGTTCAGTGTCGTGAGATTCGACTCGGATCCCGACCCGAGAATCGACGGACCGCTGACACCCTGTGTGACACCCGGCGTCGTGCCGGCGATTGCCGCCAGATTGCCAATCTGCGAGGGCGCCACTTGCCCATTCACGCCATCCTGCCACCGTTCTGACGAACCGGTTTCAAGCGTCATCGGATCGATGCGTGTGTCGGCGCGTTCAGGCTTCGCCGCGGTCACCTTCACCGCAGCAAGTGTCGAGACATCGGTCGCGAGCACGAAGTCCGCCACCAGTTCGCGCTCACTGTTCTGTCGCTGCACGCGACGACGCGCTGACTTGAGACCGACCGACGACACCGCGACGAGATAGTCCCCGGTGCCGTTCTCGAAGGTGATCGCGTAGCGCCCAGCGCTGTCGGTCGTGGTCTGCTTGAACGCGCGATCCGGTCCGCGCGTCACGAACACCGACGCACCCGCCACGGTCCTCGACGAATCAGTCGTCACGCGTCCGCGGATGATGTCGGTCACCGACTGCGCTGACAGCGGTGACGTGGCGACGGCAATCAGCAGCACACTGCGACGGAAAGCACTGACCAGCATGGCGGCGGGGCTTGAGTGGAGTCTGGCGAGCTCTCATCCGACGTCCGTGCACCGCAAAAGGTTGCGATACGCGGAGTAACTGAATGCCCTGACTACTGAATCTCCAGTAGTATCACACACCACCGACCGCTCGTCAACTGGTTTTTCCGTAGTACATCACAATGCAGAAAAACGCCGCGTGCCAGTTCGGCACGCGGCGCTGCATGAATTCCAGGTCGAACGTGCTGGCGACTGCGGCGCAACGCCGCACCCACCAGCCCAGCGCTTATCGCACCGGCGTGATCACGATCTTGCGATACTCGACCGCCGTGTGGTCGCCCTGCAGGTACAGCGGCCCAGGCTCGCCTTCGTTGCTGTCCAGCGCACCACCCGTGATGCCGGGAATGTTCTGCATCGAGATCACCGTCTTCCCGTTCAGCACCACCGTGATGCGACGACCGACCAGCGTCACGTCGTAGGTCTGCCAGGCGCCGGCGTCCAAGGCCGCGTTTTCGTTCGGCGTCAGGAAGCCGTACACACCGCCCGTGTGTGTGCTGAGCGGCTCGAGGCCCTTGCTGTCTTCCACCTGCAGCTCGTGACGGCCGCGCAGATAGATGCCGCTGTTGCCGTTCTTCGGTACGCGAAATTCCACGTGCAGTTTGAAATCCGTGAACGTGCGCTCGGTGATGAGGTTCGCACCGTTCTTCGCGTTGGTCAGGATGCCATTCACCACGCTCCACGCGCTGTTCGCACTCGACGGCTTCCAGCCGCTCAGATCGCGGCCGTTGAAGATGTTGATCGGCGCACCCCACGACGGTGCCGCAGCGCGCTCGAGCGTCGGGGCACGCACGCCCGTGAAATTCGCCTTCGTACCATTCGGTTCCGTAATCGTGCCGCTGACCTTGTTGTCGGCGTACGTGCCTTCGACGACCAGGTCACCGGTGCCCTGCTCCCACTGCGGCGGAATCGCGAAGCGGAATCCGGCCGTCGAATACTCCACCTTCGAGACCGGTCGTGCGCTGCCACCCGACGACACGAACGCGCCGACGAGCGAGCGATTGCCCGACAGCTTCACTTCCATCCACGACGGATACGTCCGGCTGTTGGCGCCGGTGACCGTCAGGTCCCAATGGCCGATCAGTTCTTCGCCCGGAATCGCGGCGAGGGTCGGCGTCGCCGCCGAGGCGACGGCCGCGGTCGTGAGCGAAAGCGCCAGTCCAAAAACGGCAATGCGTCGCATGCGGAATACCCGATGAGCGTCAGAGTTCAGGCCCGCCGACGGCGGGCAGCTGCCACAGGAGGCAACAGGTGCGAGTGAATGTCGCGCCGTGCAACCGCAGAAGGAACGGCCGATACGACGAGATCCCTGCGCTGAACCGTCGGCGCATGCGGTATCCGGTCGATACCACACCGGATCGTGAGACTCCGTTCCCGGCAATACGGCAGCTGGCCGGCGCTTTCAGTTGGCGGACCGACCAGCAACCAGCGTCAGCGCAGGCCGTCGGCGTCGATGGCCGTCTCGAGCGCCTGCACCGTCGCCGGATCGTCGCCGCGCTCGCGCATCAGCGCCAGCGTCGCGCGCGAGAGCACCTCATACACGTCATGGTAAGGGCGCGTGCCGTGCAGCGCGGTGGCGTGTGCACGCACAGTCGCCACGTCGCCGCGCGCGATCGGGCCCGTCAGCGCATCCAGCGCACGCGGCGCCGCCGCGAGATTTTCGACGCTCGCGGCCATCAGCGCTCGCACCGCCCGATGCGCCGCCACCGAGTCCACGCCGATCCGCGAGAGCAGCCCTTCGGCGAGTGCCGCCAGCGTGACGGGAAAATTGCTGGCAATCACCGCCGCAGCGTGGTACGCCGCACGCTCGGCACGCGGAATCTCGATCGTCGTCGCGCCGAGACGCATCGCGAGGCGTGCCGCAACATCGTGTGCGGCGGCATCGCCTTCGATGCCGATCACGGAACCCTGCAGGCGGAACGACGCCAGCGCGGGATCGATCAGCGGCAGCAGTGGATGGAACGTGCCGTAGTGCACACCCATCGCTGCGATGCGCTCACGCGCGGCCGGCTCCGCACTGCCACTCACCTGCAACACCACGGCGTCAGTGCGCACGCCGTCACGGTCGCGCAACTCATCCAGCGCGACGTCGAGTTGTCCGTCACGCACCGCGACCAGAATCGCCGGCGATTGGTGCACGGCATCGGCGCGTGACTTGAACACCGGTGGCCCGAGCTGTTCGACGATACCGACGCGATCGACCAGTGCGTGTGGCAATCCAGCGGCGCGAAATGCGGCGGCCAACGCACGCCCCGCGCGCCCTGCTCCAACCAGAACCACCGGCTCCAGCGAACCGGCGCGCACCGTCACGAGCGACCGCCCACCTTGCTCGGATGCTCCGCGCTCGCGCGCACCAGCAATTCCTCGCGGCCCGGTGCGTTGAGCAGCAGCGCGAGGGCGCGCTGCATCACCGGATCATCGGCCGTCCGACGGGCGAATTCCGCATCGCGACCGAAGACGTAGCGCGTCGCTTCATAACCGATGAGGCGATTCACGACGTCGGAGTTCGACTCGAATGCGGAATCGGCAAGCACGGCACCACGCTGTCGCATCCCGATCAGCAACGCGCTCCGCATCGCTGGCGTGACGGTGAACGCCGTCGTGGTCAGCGACTGCGCGCTCTTGAGTTGCAGTGCGAGCGCCGTCAGTGCATCGCGGAATGCGGGCACCGCGCGGCCGAGTGCGGCCTGCAGCGCCGCGCCCTGCACCATCGCGGCGCTGTCGCGTGCAATCACGTCCGGCGTGATTCCACCGCCGCCGTAGACGACCCGACCCTTGTCCGTCTTGAACGACTGGCGCTTCGTCACCATCGAATCGGCTTCGTTGCTCAGTGAATCGGTCTGCTCGCCACCGCCGCGCCGGATCGACGTTTCGTCATTGTAGCGCCGGCGAATCGAGATACTGCGACCGACTGGTGTGAACCAGAGCGAGGTGGTGAGCTTGAGTGCTCCGGCCGCGCCGGCATCGAACACCTGCTGCGCGCTGCCCTTGCCGTACGTCGTGGTCCCGACCACGACGGCACGATCGTGATCCTGCAGCGCACCGGCGACGATCTCCGCCGCGCTCGCGCTGCCGCGATCGACGAGGACGACGATCGGCAGCGTCGGCCACTTCTGCGGCAGCTTGTCGGTGAAGGTGCGATTCGATTCCGGGGTGCGGCCGCGCAGCGTGACGATTTCCTGGCCCGGATCGAGGAACAGATCGGTGACGGCCGCCCCCTGCTCCACCAGTCCGCCAGGATTGCCCCGCAGGTCCAGCACGAGCGACACCATGCCCATGCGCACCAGCGAATCGACACCCGACGCAACTTCTTCGGCGGTCGAATCACTGAAGACGCTCACATCCAGATAGCCGACCTTCGATGGCAGCATCGCGACGCGCTGCACTGCGCGCACGTGAATCACCTGTCGCGTGAGCGTGAAGGTGAGGCGCCCATCGACACCGATACGTTCGACGGTGAGCACGACGCGCGATCCTGCGTCGCCGCGCAGCTTCACGAGCGCCTCTTCGGACGTCAGGCCCTTCGTGTCGAGCGCATCGATCTTCACCACGCGATCGCCGGTCTGTAGCCCTGCCGCTTCGGACGGAGACCCGGGCAGTGGCGCGATCACCGTGATCCAGCCGTCGCGCACATCGACGCGAAGTCCGACACCTGCATACTGCCCGGTGGTCTGCTCGCGGAATCGCTTCAGACGATCGGCCACCAGAAACACCGAGTGCGGGTCATGGAGTTCGTTGACCATGCCGAGCATCGCTTCCTTCCACAGGGAATCCGTGGGCACCGAATCGACGAACTGCTTCCCGACCGTCTCGAGCACCTGACCGAACAGTCGCCGACCGTCAACGACCGCCGGTGCCTCGCGGCGCAGGCTGCGCTCCATCAACCAGCCGCCCGACGCCATGGCAACGCCAAGAACGGCTACGACTGTCAGACTACGTCCCTTGCTCATGCCGGTCCCTGGCGTCGTGGAGTCATCAGGCGCCTGTGCCCGGTGGCTGATCGTAGCGATGATCGAGGCGTCATGCTGTAAGCACAGCAGTCGCGCTCGTGTGTTCCACAATCGTGTGCACCAGCCGAGCGGTCACCTCGTCGACGGACCCCTTTGCCGCGACGGCGACAATTGGTCCGCACTCCGGGTGTCGCACCTGCCACGCCTCCGTCACAGACGCGGCATACGCCGCGGCGACACGCGCATCGAAATCGGCACCGTACCGTTCCAGTCGATCGGCCTGACCGCGCGCGGAGCGACGAACGGTGGCGTCGTTGGCCGGTAACGTCAGCAGCAACGTCAGGTCCGGCACGATACCCTGCGTCGCCAGCGCGTTCGCCTGTCGTATGAGATCAGCGTTCAAACCATGGCCCGCGATCTGGTAGGCGTAGGTCGAGACGAAGAATCGATCGGCCACCACCCACTCCCCGGTCATCAGCGCCGGCTGGATGACCTCAGCGACGACCTGCGCGCGCGCCGAAAGAAAAAGCAATGCCTCGGTGGCAGGACTGATCGTTGAATCGGGATGGAGCAGCAACTCGCGAATCGCCTGCCCGACCTGCGTCTGTCCCGGCTCACGAATCGTGTGCACCGCCAATCCGCGAGCGCGCAGCGCGTCGGCCAGGAGTGGCAGCTGCGTCGTCTTGCCGACGCCGTCGCCGCCCTCCAGCACGATCAAGCGCCCACGCGCCGCGCCGGTGGTCATGACAGCGTGATGATCTTGCTGACTGCGCCCGTCCGGATGCCTTCCGAGATGAATTCGTTCACCCGCACCATCAGCTTGTCGAAGTTTGTCTGCGCGACGATTGCGCGCTGATACACCGGGTTGAGCTCGACTTTCTGCAGCAGGGTGTCGAGTTCCTGCTCCATTTCCTGCGGCGGATCCTGTCCCTGCTCGATGAACTGCTGCGCTTCACTGCGAAGCTGCGTGAGGCGGCGCAGGACCGTGGAGGCTTCTGCATCTTCCGTCAACAAATCATTCGAGCGCTTGAGCGCCTGATATTCCGTCGACTGGCCGATCTGGCGGCCGAGTTCCTTGGCTTTCTCCTCGAGCATTTCAGTCCACTGCAAAAGGGGGTCGCGGGGCCCGGTCGGCCCTCGGCATACTGAAAGCTAGGGAATCCCAGCAGAATTCGGATGGGTCGCGTACGCCGGAATCGGCAGTCGCGGCCACCTGCCGCGTTCTGACACACGTCACGCGCGGGGCGTTGCCGCGGTCCGACGGGCGACGACAAACCGGTCCCGGCCAAAGGCGTCCGGCACGATCTGCACGTCACGCCACTGCGGCTCGGCGGTGCACGCTTGCGCCTCACCCGCTCGGCGGGCATCGATCTCCATCAGCAGCATGCCGCCGGCAGTCAGCCGGTGTTCGGCCTGACCGACGAGCTCGCGAATCACGGCCATGCCATCCTCGCCACCGAAGAGCGCCAGTGCCGGCTCCCAGGTGCGCACGGCGTCGGGAAGCGCCGCGCGCTCGGCCAGCGCGATGTACGGCGGGTTGGACACGACCACATCGATATGCTGATCGCCGATCGGCTCGAGCAGGTGCCCGAGCAAAAATTCAATGCGCGAGTATTCGCGCTTGAGGACAGCTCGGGCATTCATTTCCGCGACCTCGATAGCGCCCGGCGATACATCGGTGCCGATCACGCGCGCGGCGGCGCTTTCCTGCGCGAGTGCAAGCGCGATGGCGCCCGAACCCGTGCCGATGTCGACCACCGTGCTGCCTGGCATCACGTAGCGCAGTGCCAGCGACACGAGTTCCTCGGTTTCAGGACGCGGAATGAGCACACGCTCGTCCACGTGCAGAAAGAGATGCCGGAAGGCCGCGCGACCGATCGCATACGGCATCGGTGCACCGTTCGCGCGTCGTTCGGTCGCATCGTCGGCCGCATCGATCAGCAGGTCGATCAGCACATCGTTCGCATGCTGCGAGGCCCAGGAGCGCGGCGCGTCGTGCAATCCAGCGAGCAGGTCGCGCGCCTCCTCCTGCGGTTCAGCCACGTGTCCGGCAAGCCGCTTCGCGATGCGCTCACGCAACGCCATCACCGTCGTTGGACGTTCACCGTCAGCCACCGAGGCGTTCCTTGACCTCGGCTTCCTGCAGCGCGTCAATGAACGGCCCGATGTTACCGTCCATCACAGCCTGCATTCCGTGCATCGAGAAACCGATGCGGTGGTCGGTGATGCGATCCTGCGGATAGTTGTAGGTGCGGATTTTCGCCGAGCGATCACCGGTGCCCACCTGCGCACTGCGCATCTTCGACCGTTCGGATTCGAGTGCGGCGAGGCGCTGATCGAGCAGGCGTGAGCGCAGCACCTGCATGCCCTTGATCTTGTTCTGCAGCTGCGACTTCTGGTCCTGCTGACTGACGACGATACCGCTCGGGATGTGCGTGATGCGGACGGCGGAGTCGGTGGTGTTGACACTCTGGCCACCGGGACCCGACGAGCGGAAGACATCGATGCGCAGATCCTTGTCGTCGATCGTAACATCGACTTCCTCCGCTTCAGGCAACACGGCGACGGTGGCGGCGGAGGTATGGATGCGTCCCTGCGTTTCGGTCGCTGGCACACGTTGCACGCGATGCACGCCCGATTCCCATCGCATCGTGCCGAATGCGCCCGTGCCGTCGATGCGTGCGATCACTTCCTTGATGCCACCGAGTGTGCCGTCGGACATCGACATGACTTCGATGCGCCAGCCTTGTCGTCCGAAGTAGCGTTCGTACATGCGCCAGAGATCGGCGGCGAAAAGGGCGGCTTCGTCGCCACCGGTGCCGGCGCGGATTTCAATGATCGCGGGACGGTCGTCAAGCGGATCGCGCGGAATGAGCAGTGGCTTGAGCGCCTCGTCGAGCTCGGCCAGTCGCGTCTCGAGTCTGGCGACCTCGGCTTGCGCTTCCGCGGCGAAATCGGCGTCGTCGCCGCTGGCCATCTCACGGGATTCTTCCAGCTCGCGCTCGGCCTGGCGCAATTCGCTGGCGAGCCGGACCACGTCCTGGAGTCGCTGATGTTCCTTGCCGAGGGTGGCGAGGAGTTTCGGGTCGCGGACCGTGCGCGGATCGAGGAGTTCCTGCTCCACCACGGCGGCGCGGGCGACGGCGTCGTCGAGGCGATCGCGCAGGCTCACGAGGAGCGGTCCGACGGGGCGGGCATGAGCGACCGGGGCAATGACATAAGTCCAATGAAACAAACCACTTGGCGCAGTGAACTCAAGCGCGGGCGTGGTGTACATTACCGTGCCGGATCAGGCTCGCGAGTTGCATACGGTGTGTGATGCGCCGAGTGATGCAGCGTGTGTGTCGTCTGGCGGTCTGCAGTCGTCTATGGAGTGCAGGCATCCCTTTTTCAGGAGTTGTACATGCGTGTCCACCAGGCTCGTCGCACGTGGTCTGCTCTCGGGACGTCCGTCCTGTTCGGGCTGGCCCTGGCCGCGCTGCCGATGGCGGTCCATGCGCAGGCCACCCCACCGCTCAAGCTGAGTGTGACGATTCAGCGCCAGGCGACGGGTCCGGTGATCACGATCACCGGGTCGAATTTTGCGCCCAACGGTCCGGTCAAGCTGACCGGCTCGCCGCCGCCGAATACCAGTCAGGCAATCGCATTCGGTCCGATCAAGGCCGATGCAAACGGTGCGTTCAGCGTGCGCAAGGAGATGCAGTGCACGTCGCAGAGTCAGGATGATGGTTTTCTTGAAGTGACGTTCACGGCGATTGACGAGACGAGCACGCGTCGGAGCACGGCGCGCGAGAATGCGACGCCGTGGATTTGCCGATAGGCGCGTTCGAGTGCTGTGAGGTGATAGCAGGACGTTACGCCCCCCGATCAGGAGACTGGTCGGGGGGTGTGGTGTTTGGGGGGCGCTCACAGGGTCCCTTTTCAAGGGGTCAGAGCACTTGATCGGGTTCAAGGGGTCAGAGCACTTGAACGGGACGGGCGTTTCAAGGATGACAACCGCAGCGTTTCGGCTGGTCCGTCGCTGCCGTCGGAGGTACCATCGCGACGTTCACAGCTGCGCGTTGAAGCCCCGCCGCGCGGTCGGCGACGCAACCCGCCCCCAATCGGGCGATTGAATCGAGGTACCGATGGCCCGATGGCCGAGGTTGGTCGCACCAGAATTCCCGATGCACGTCACGCAACGCGGGCACAATCGCGATGGCGTCTTTCTCGATGAGCAGGACTTCGCGACGTATCGCGAGATCCTGTATGAGGCGTGCGTGCATTCTGAGTGCAAGCTCCACGCATACGCACTCATGTCGAATCATGTACATCTGTTGCTGACACCAATGAACCTGAGCGGTGCGTCTCGACTGATGCAACGCACCGGCAGTCAGTACGTGCGGTACTGGAACAAGCGACACCACCGTTCAGGAACGTTGTGGAACGGTCGATTCTGGTCATCCATCGTCGACAGTGATCGGTATTTCTTGGACTGCTGCAGATACATCGACCTGAACCCGGTGCAAGCAGGCATGGTTCAGCAAGCGCACGCCTACGAGTGGTCGAGCCACCGACACCTCGCGTTCGGCATTCGGGATCGCATGCTCACGGACCACGTTTCCTATAACGTGCTCGCGAGCAACGCAGAGCTACGGCAGCGAGCGTACCGCGAGTACTGCAAACAGGACGTGCCAGGCATCGCCGTTGACCAGATTCGCTCGGCGACGCGCGCTGGAACCGCTACAGGCGGGCCGCGCTTTGTGGCGCGCATCGAGCGTCTTCTGCAACGCCCCGTGACACGCGAGTCACACGGTGGCGACCGGCGAAGTCGGAGACGATCCTTTCTTGCTCAGGAGCTGCGGACATCACTTTTCAGTCCTTGATGTCAGCTTCCGCTTCCCGTTTCGGCATCGCTGACTTTCGAATCGCGAATATCAGAGTGCCGGGGCTGTGCGCCGGATGCGCAATGAGCAATTCTCCACCGATGCGCTCCACGGCGCGACGCGATCGGATGTTCTTTGCTCCGACGCTGAAGATCACGCGGTCGACGAAGGTGAAGGCATGATCCAGCATGAGCTGCTTCATCTCGCCGTTGTAGTGGCCGCCCCAGTGTGAACGGGCGAGAAAGCTCCAGCCGATTTCGATCTCGCGAGCAACCGGATCGTAGCCATGATAGCGCGACGAGCCGATGATTCGACCAGTCGACAGGTCGACGACTGCAAGCGCCGAGTTGGACTCAATCGCGCGCTGAAAGAACTCACGAAAGACGTCCGCCTCGTACCGAGTGCGCTCAGGATGCTGCTCCCACAAGAGCGGATCAGACCCGACGTCGTAAAGCGCATCCCAGTCGGTTTCGCGCAGCGGGCGCAATTCAACGAGCGCGCCGCGAAGTGTCGGCTGGAGGTCCACCGACATCAATGCAGGTGCCTCCGCACTCGCACGCAGGCAGGCGTGAGTGCAGCCGAGTCATGCATCTTTTTCAAGTGCTCTGACCCCTTGAAACCGTTCAAGTGCTCTGACCCCTTGATCCGCTCGACCCCAACCCCCGCCCCGACCGCAACAACCGCACCTCGTGCTGCCGACGCACCTCCTCCCGCGCCAGCGGCAGCAGCTGCCGCAAATACTCCATATCAATCGGCTTCACCAGATGCGCGTCGAAGCCCGCCGCCATTGCCAGCCGCAAATCGGCATCCGTACCCCAGCCCGTGACCGCCAGAATCACCAGCGCCTCACCCACCGGCGCCGCACGCAGCGTACGACAGGTGTCGTACCCGTTCAGCCGCGGCAGGCCGACGTCGAGCAGAATCATCTCGGGCTGAAACGTCTCCGTCACCGCGATCGCCTCGACCCCGTCATACGCCGTCGCCGTGTCACAGCCGAACATCTCGAGCACGGCCGCCAGTGAGTCGCAGCCATCACGATGGTCGTCCACCACCAGCACACGGCGCCGCAGCGCTGCGACGGGCGCCGACGCGGGAGTTTCTGCAGGGGTCTCGGGCATCTCCACCTCGGACGGGATCACGGGCAAGCGCACGGTGAATTCCGTGCCCCGCCCGCGACCATCACTGTGAACGTTGATCGTTCCACCATGCATCCCCACCAACGCCCGCGCCAGCGAGAGGCCGATGCCGAGCCCACCCTGCGAGCGCGCCAGCGCATCGTGCACCTGCCCGAACATCTCGAACACGCGCGACTGGTGCTCGGTCGCGATGCCGATCCCCGTGTCGCGCACGCGCACCGCCACCATCTCCTCCTCGAGCCGCGCCGAGACGCGGATACGGCCACCATCATCAGTGTACTTGGCCGCATTCGTGAGCAGGTTGGAAAACACCTGCGCCAGTCGAATCGGATCACCATCGATCACAATCGCCTGCTCCGGCAGCACGATCTCGAGCGCATGGCCCGCCTGCTCGATCAGCGGTCGCGCCGTCTCCACGGACTGCGTCAGCACCGTCGACAGCAGCACTTCCTCTCGCCGCAATTCGTGTTTGCCTGATGCGATGCGGGACGCGTCGAGCAGGTCGTCGAGCAAGCGCGACATGTGCCCCACCTGACGCTCGATGATGGACTGCGACCACGCAAGCTCCGGATCATTCCCGGCGCGACGTTGCTGCACCGCCACCGCATTACGGATCGGGGCCAGCGGATTGCGCAGCTCATGTGCCAGCGTCGCGATGAACAGGTCCTTGCGGGTATTCGCCTCCTGCAATGCCTGTTCGGCGCTCAATCGGTCCGTGATGTCTTCGAACACGGTGTACACCTCATACGGCGTCGTTTCGCCACGCCGCATCAACGGTACCGCATCGACGCTGATCCAGCGGTACGCCTGGCGGTCGTGATTGAACACACCCATCACGACACCGTGGCATGGCTCGCCGGTGCGAAATGCGACCGTCGCCGGATGCTCGGCGCCGGGAAATGGCGACCCATCCTGCCGGATCGTGTTGCGCGCCTCGCGCTCCGGATCACTGCCGATGATCGCATCACGCGGCCTGCCGAGTATGCGTTCGGCGGCCGGATTGAGTGCGATGACACTGCCATCGGACCCATGATGCATCACGCCTTGCAGCATCGTTTCCGACAGCAGACGATGCCGCGCCTCGCTCGCCCGCAGCGCCTCGGCGGCGCGCATCTCCGCCGTGACTTCGCGTGCGGTGCCGATCACCTGCTGCACCGCGCCCGAAGCGTCCCGCGTGAACACCGCATCGCGCACTTCCAGCCACGCCCACTCACCAGACGCCGCACGCATGCGATGCCGGAACTCGGCGATGTCTCCGTCCAGCAGACCGTGAAGTCGCGCGACATGCGCGCTCAGTCGTGGCAGATCGTCCGGATGCATGAGACGATGCACCGTGTCGAGATCCATCGCGATTGCTGATGCGGCGGGATACCCCAGAATCGCCGTGATCGGCTTCGTGTTGAACATCAACTCGAGCGGATCGAGACGGCACACATACAGCGTCACGACATCGGTTGGCACCGCCGCCATCTCGAGTGAGCGCGACGCCACGGTTGGGACCGGCAGTCCGACGCCTGCCTCGTGCGTCATTCGCCCTCCGTGATACAGTCAACGACGAATCGAGAGCGTAGCGTCACGCGCTCGCAGCCACAGCTTCAGCGCGGCGATTCCGATCGGCGATATACGCGATTGCGGCGTGCGACGGTAGCACCAGCATCGCCAATTCGAGCGCACTGCCGGCATGGCCAAGCAGCACGGCGCCCGCAGTGCCGATCACACCCACCACCAGCAACCATCGCAGCGCACTGCGCACACCTCGCGAGACGCCACCGCGCAGCACCATCACCGCCGCCACGATACCCAGCAGCCACACCGGATTGAGCAACGCCACCGTCGGATTGTTGGCCATGAATACATGCTGCGTCGCGAACCAGGCGAGCAGCAACACCGTCCCGAGTATCGCTGTCACGACGCTCCATCCTGCCAACGCAACGAACGCGCCGACGCGACCCAGTCTGGCGAGTCCGGCGAGCACCATCGCGAGCAGCAACCCGATCACGAGCGCCATGCCCAGCTTGAGCGACACCGTGCGCGGTTCGGCGTCGCGCTCTGCGCGAAACAACGTGTCGATCGGAAGCACCAATGGCCGGTTCGGCAGGCCTTCTGCGGCCGGCAGTTCGATGCGGCGCAACGATTCCGACAGTGATTGCGGCAGAAACGCTTCCTGCCATCCCGTCAGCGGTGTGTCGGCATCGACACCGAGCACCATCTCGGCACCGAAATACAGCGGGGCGCTGTAGTCCAGCAGACGACGCGTGTGAAAGCGATAACTCCCCTGCCCCGGTTGTGCCGTCATCGCGCGCCTGAGCGCTCCACCGGTCACCGCGTCGATTGCATCGCGAGCGCGTGTGCTGCAGTTGTCGCGATAGTAGTCGTAGCGGTAGAACTTGTTCTCTTCGCGCGCATTGTCGGCGAGCATCGCCACCAGGCGGGCCTTCTGCGTCGGTGTGAGCTGGATTTCCTCAGCCGTCACTGTCCGATTGAGGCGCTGATAGAGATCGAGCGTCTGCGCCATCGTGAACGGCTGCATCCAGTACTTCGTATCGCCGGTGAGGAATCGGCCTAGGAAGTTGGGCTGCTGAAAGTCGAACATGCCCCAGTTGTAGACGAGTGGCTGTCCGGCCGCATCGTCCCACACGGCGATGGAGTTGTGCCCGAACTTCTCGAACACTTCGTCGCCCTGGCCGATCGTGATCAGCACCACCGGATGCGTCGACCAGTCGATGGGGCGCTGCGCACCAAGCGCACCGGCCACGGCAATCAGCAACAGCATGGTACGCGAGAGCGCGTGCAGCCACGTGCGGCTCACCACGCGCGTCACAGGCGGACTTCCTTCCCCTCTTCCGCACTCCGGTAGATCGCCTCGACCAACCGCTGCACGACGATCTGATCCACGGGAGGCTCGTACGCCACGTCGCCGTGCAACACGGCTGCGAAGTGCGCCAGCTCGGCGCGATAGCTCTGGATGAACGCACTGTCGCGCTGGGCCGCGCCGGTGGGGGACACATCGACGGCGCGACCGTTGAGTTCCTTCACCACTCGCAATGGTGCCAGACGCGCGGTGCCCTTGCTGGCGAGCACCTCGAACCACCAGCGATCCTCCTCCCCGACGTAGCCCCATGCGGTGTCGATCGCCACGCTGAGTCCCGATGCGTACTGCACATGCACATACATCGCATCTTCCACCGATCGCACACCGCTGCCGCGTTCCATGCTCGCCGTGACGCGCACCGGCTCCGGGAAATCCGCCAGCCAGCACGCCAGGTCGAGGAGCGGGACACCCTGATCGAGAAAGATGCCGCCGCCCGATTCCGCGCGACGTGAGCGCCAGCCCGCATCGCCGCGCCGCGTCTTGTAGGCACCGGCGCGAATGCCGATCAACCGACCCAGCTCGCCGCCATGAATGAAACTCTCGAGATTCTGCACTTCCGTGCGAAAACGATGGTTGTGACCCACCAGCACCTTCATCTCGTGCTTCTCAGCCGCCGCCAGGATGCGCTCGACACCCTTCGTGGTCAGCGCCAGCGGCCGTTCGCAGAGCACGTGCCGCCGGCTCTTGAGCGCGCTCAGCACATGCGGCTCGTGCAGATGGTTCGGCGTCGAAATCAGGACCGCATCGATGTCCTCGAATTCGAGCAGTTCCTCGATGTCGGTGAAGGTGTCTGGCACGCTGAAGCGATCGGCCAACGCGCGCACCTTGGCGCCGTCATTGTCGCAGAGTGCGACCAGCTGCACACCGCGCATCTTGGAGAGCACGGGCAGGTGGGCGAGTTGTGCAATGGCGCCGGCGCCAATGACACCGATGCGGAGAGCTGGCTTGGACATGCCCGAAAAGTCAGACGGAGAACCGTGACGCCACCAACCAGGGTGCGCGTTCCTGCGGCAGCGACCTCACCTACTGCACTACATCAACGGCGACAGCCGCGTGCCCGGATAATACGCAGCGAGAATCGACCGGGCATCCTGTCCCGCTCTGGCACGCCCGATCGCGCCCCACTGCGACATGCCAACGCCGTGCCCGTTGCCCACGCCGCGCAGCACCAGCACGCCACCGGAGAACTCGAGCGAAAAGTTCGTGCTCGGCAGGATCGCGCCATTCGTTTTGAATACGGAGCGGATGTCATTGCCGTGGATGACGACGTTACCTCCCGTCGTGCCGATTGCGAGCTGTGTGACACGACCCGACGGGCCGCGCGACGCAATCGATACGGTCAGCACGTCACCGCTGGCCGTCACACCGGCGTCGCGACCGAACTGTGCGAGTAGTTGCCGGATCTCGTCGAGCGAGAATCGTCGCTCCCACCCACGCATGCCGCTCACATCACAGTAGCAGCCGCCGCCTGCACTGCGATCGTCGACCGGCCGCAGGTATGGCTCGCCGCCGCGACGCCAGAACACCTCGTCGGCCGCGGCGGTCATCGGACCGCCATGCGAGTGATATGGCGCGGTGATGATACGATCGCCCCAGGTCAGCACCAATCCTCGCGTTGCGCGCACCGCATCGTCGGTCTCCGGCCGCTCGACGCTCATGCCACCGTACACCTGATCAGCGACCGTCGCCAGCACGTCGTAGGAGCCGCGCCGTTCGCCCATGCGCGCTGCCGCGTACGAGCGCGCCGCGACGGCCTGCGCCTGCAGTGCGGCCCGGTCGCGCGGATCACGCGACCCGATCTCACCCGGCAGCACGCCGCGCAGATAGTCTTCGAGATCGACGCGGTTGATCACCGCCAGGCCACTCCCGTCAGGCACATAGTCAATCGTGCCGCGATACCGCTTGTCGGCCCATGTGGCGTTGCCGAACGATGCCTCACGCGCCACCGGCATCACCATGGTGTGGCCGAGCAGGATGCGAATGGTCTTGTCGCCCAGTCGCAACGTGGAATGCGACAACTCGACGACACTGTCCAACCGCTCCTGCGCTGCCGCCGCTGACGCGACCGCGCTGAGCGCGGCCGAGAGCAGCAGCAGGCGCGTGATGGCCTTACGCCTTCGCGACGCGGATGGCATCGGTAAGTCGCTCGAGCGTGTCGGCGACGACATCGTCACCGTGAGCCGCGCTCATGAACGCCGCTTCGAAAGCAGACGGCGCGAGATACACACCGCGTTCACGCGCGGCGTGGAAGAAGCGATTGAACAGCGGCACATCGCTGGTGCGCGCCTCGGCAAAATTCGTGACCGGACCGGGGTGGAAGAAGAAGCCCCACATCGACCCCGCGTACGACGCATGGAATGGCACGCCTTCGCGCTGCATGACGTCGCGCAGCCCGTGCACCAGTGCACCAGTCCGACGCTCGATGATCGCGTGCAGCTCCGGTGTGAGCGACCGCAGCGTCGCCAGACCGCCAGCCATCGCCAGCGGATTGCCACTCAACGTACCCGCCTGATACACAGACCCACTCGGCGCCACTTGCTGCATGAGTTCACGCCGACCGCCGTACGCCGCGACGGGAAGACCACCACCAATCACCTTGCCGAACGCCGTCAGGTCCGGCGTGACGCCAAATCGCTCGACGGCACCGCCCCACGCAATGCGGAAACCGGTCATCACTTCGTCGAATACGAGCAACGCGCCCGTTTCATCAGCGATCGTGCGGAGGCCCGCCAGGAATCCGGGCAGCGGCTCGATGAAGCCGGCGTTGCCGATGATCGGTTCGATAAGGATCGCCGCCAGCGGCACCTGCTGCGCAACCGCGCGCACCGCATCCAGATCATTGAACGGCGCCGTGTACGTGAGCGCCGCCAGCGCCGCCGGCACACCCGGTGAATTCGGCAGATTGAGCGTCGCGACGCCCGACCCGGCCTTCACGAGGAATGAATCGGCGTGGCCGTGATAACACCCGTCGAACTTGAGGATCGCTTCGCGGCCTGTCGCGGCACGTGCGACTCGCGCGATGCTCATCGCCGCTTCGGTGCCGCTGCTCGTGAATCGCAGCATCTCGATATGCGGCATGCGCTCCACGATCAATTCCGCGAGCTGCACCTCGAGGCCGGTCGGAATGCCGAAACTCGTGCCGCGACGCATCACATCGTCAAGCGCGTCGAGCACCACCGGTGCCGCGTGGCCCAGCACCAGCGGGCCCCAGCTCAACACGTAGTCGATGTAGCGATTGCCATCGACGTCCCAGATGTAGGGGCCTTCGCCGCGCTGCACCACGAACGGTTCACCACCCACGCCGCCGAACGCACGCACCGGCGAGTTTACGCCGCCAGGAAACAACTGGCGTGCGCGCGCCATCACAGCCTGCGATTCCGACGTTGCAATACCCGTCACCGTCATCGTCCAAAACTCCCGATCGAGGAAGACGCCATCAGCGGCAACGTGCGCGATGCCTGCGCGCGCGGCGACAATGCCGGCGGCAGCAGCACGAGCCCCGTCGCCGTGGCTTCGAAATCGTAGTCATCCACCACATCCGTGATCACTGCCTCGACCAGCGACCCGATCGGCGCGTCGGTGTCCAGATGCGTCACGCCGTCGATGTCATCGGCCTGCCACGGTGCACGCGCCACCGCCAGTTCGTCGTCACTGCCCGCCCGATCGACCAACAGCTGCACGGTGCGGCCAATATGTCGCTCGTATCGCTCCGCAGTAATTGCCGATTGCACACGCTGCAACATGTCGAGCCGTTCGTGCTTCACTTCATCCGGCACATCATCCACCATCGCCGCCGCCGACGTGCCTTCCTGCGCACTGTAGGTGAACGCGCCGACGCGATCGAACTGCAGTTCCTGAAGAAAATCGAGCAGAATCTCGAAGTCCGCGTCTGTCTCGCCCGGAAAGCCGACGATGCAGGTGGTGCGGATCGTCAGGTCCGGCACCGCGTCACGGAAGCGCGCGACCCGTTCGACAATTGTCTTGCGACGTTCCGGCCGACGCATGCGTGTCAGCACGGCGTCACTGCCATGTTGCACCGGCATGTCGAGATACGGAAGGATGCGCGGATTGTTCGCGACCACTTCCAGGAAACGCGGCGTGATGCCCGCGTTGTAGAGATAGAGATTGCGGAACCACGGAATGTCCGTTTCACGCAGCAGCGCTTCGAGCAGCTCGGGCAACGCCGTTCCATCGCGACGATCGCGTCCATAGTGCGCCAGATCCTGCGCCACCAGACTCACTTCACGTGCACCCTGCAGCTCCAGCAGCTGTGCTTCGCGAATCACATCCGCGAGTGCGAAGCTGCGATGTTTGCCGCGCATCAGTGGAATCGCACAGAACGCGCAGCCGTGATCGCAGCCCTCACTCACCTTCAGATAGCGCACATGCGGCGCATCACCGCTGAAGACGCGCTCACCCGGATGTTGCATCGGCGCCGCATCGACCAGCCCGCGCTGCTGCAGTTCGGGAATCAGGCGATCGACATCCGTCGTGCCGAGGAAGAGATCGACTTCGGGAATCGCGTCGGCCAGTTCGTCCTTGTGGCGCTGCACCATGCAGCCGAGCGCGACGACCGCCTGACAGACGCCATCGACCTTATGGCGTGACGCCTCGAGAATCGCATCGATCGACTCCTTCTTGGCCGCATCGATGAACCCGCACGTATTCACGACGATCACCTCGGCTTGCGCCAGGTCGTCGGTGTGCTCGCCGCCATAGGTGGCCAGCTGCGCCAGATAGCGCTCCGTGTCGACGGTGTTCTTGTCGCAGCCCAGCGTGATGAAGCCGATTTTCATGCGGTCAACTTACCGGGCCCGGCGCGGGCCAGTAGCGGGCTGGAGCAGATGGAAAGTCGCGTGCCGCAGGCATATATTTGCGTGCCTGAGGCAACAACCTCTCCCGTACCTGCGATTCATGGCTCAGTTGGGTCTCGACGACAAGATCGCGGCGCTGCGCCGCTTCACCCGGTTCTTCTCCCAGCGGCTGGGCCCGCTGGAGGCTGGGCCGGCCGGCAGTTCGTACTCGGCCACAGAAGTCCGCGTGCTGAGTGAGCTCGCGCTCTACGACCAGCGCACCGTGACCGCGCTCAGCCGTAGCCTCGGCCTGGACGCCGGCTATCTGAGTCGCGTGATCCGGCGGCTCGAGACGACCGGTGTCGTCTCCAAGTCCGCCGACTCGAGCGACAGTCGCCAGCAGCCGCTCTCACTGACGGCCGATGGCCGGACCGAGGTGCGGACGCTCGAACAGATCACGACCACGCGGTACGCGTCGTTGGTGCGCACCCTGCCGCCGCACATCCATGCGCCACTGCTCGACGCGATGGAGCGTATCGAGAGTGCGTTCGGCGCCGACGTGCCTGCACGCGATCCTGCACCGTGGCTGCTGCGCCCATATCGCATTGGCGAACTGAGTGTCGTGACGCAGCGCCTGATCGGATCGGCTGCCGAAGAGTTCGAGCTGACCGGCGCATACGAAACCGTGATGCTCGGTATCGCTGCACACTTCCTCGAGCGCTTCAGTGCGGATGACGATTGCGCGTGGATCGCGGAGCGCGATGGTGCGCCGGTCGGCAGTGTGGTCGTACGGCGCGTTGGCGAGATGACGGCGGAACTCACACTCCTGCATGTCGAGTCCCGCGCGCGCGGGATAGGGATCGGGCGACGATTGATTACCGAGGCGATCGAATTTGCGACGCGCGCCGGATATGACACGATGCAACTCGAACTGTTCGACGTGATGAAGACCGCGCGCCTGTTGATTCACGCGGCGGGCTTCCGGCATGCCGGTGAAGTGTCGGACTCGCGATTCGGGAGAACGGTTCAGCGGCAGACGTGGCGGCTGGCCTTGAAAGACGTGGTGTAGGAGTCCGCCAGATGGCGGATCAGCCCACCGATGGCCGCAACACGCCCCACGTAGTGAGCGGCTCCGTCGTGACACTGCCGCCGCACAGAAGTGTCCCGCCACAACGTGTGCTCCGTGGCCACTTACCGCCTGCCAGCGGCCATCTTCCGGCGGAACTCGCTCAACCAGTCGAGAGCGACCGCGAATTCGTGGCGGTCGGAGTCGCGGAGCGGCGCGACGATCCTCTGGCCGTCCGCGGCGATGTCGAAGCCGTCGAGTAGTTGCGGTCCGACCGTGAACGTCGTGTCGCGCGAAACGACCCGCGGGATCGGACCTTTCTGGAGCCGCGCAGCGACGACAGCCCCGCCTGAAAAATAGTAGAGTCGCGTGCCGTCCGCGGACCACACCGGATACATACCGCCGCCTGCGGACACCTGAAGCTTGGTGCCGGGATCCGGAAAGGACTGGACGTACACTTCCCAGGCTCCTGACTCATCGCTTCGAAGCGCTGCCCAGTGCCCGTCCGGCGACAACCGGGGGGTAATGGACCAGCTCTGCGACGTGCTGAAGGGATGTACGGTAGGCACCGAGTCGAGATCAACGCGAACGACGACCCATCGTTGTTGCCCCCAGACTACAGCGAGCAGCGAGCGCCCGTCCGGCGCCAGATCGACAGCCTGCACCAGATTGAGGGAATGGACGAGCGGTGTCGGTGGCGTGGCGCGGTCCACTGACACCGACCAGATGGTGCCAGAATTGTCGCCGAACACGACGCCCGAACCATCCGGCTTCCACGCGATCGCTGTGACATCAGCGCTGGTGGTGAGACGCGAGAGCGTTCCGCTGACGATGTCCTGGATCCACGCGTCGTACCCACCAGCAGATCCGACGAGCACCGCCAGGCGGTTCTGATCGGGTGAGAGTCGCGGGTTGAGAAATTCCCGCCGCTCGGTGCCTATCGGTCGCCGAGTTCCGTTTCGGGAGACCCACATCATCTGGGCCGGGCTGAACGGCAGTGCGGTGAGCAGTGCGCCACCGCGTGACAGGAAGACAACCGCATCTCCGGCACTCGTGACGTCGAGCGGTACCGGATCGTGCACCGGCACCGGACTGCCGATGACTTTCCGGTTCGGCACATCGAGCGGAACGGCCATCAGCATCCCGTCCGCCCGGTGGTAGACGAGCGCTCCATCCAGGATGGCCAACGGCCGAACCCCTTTGAGTCCGAGCGGCGTGACCCGGCCGTCGTCCAGCGAAGTCATGGCAAGTTCCGCCGAGGCGAGGCCGCCCGACCAGATCACAAACACGATGTGATGCCCGTCGGGGAGCGCGATCGGCCAGAAGTGATCGCGCTCACCCTTGGCCGAATCGGGCCGCGTCAGCACCTCGAATTCCCCGCCGGCCGCCGAGACGTGCGCAAGTCCGTGGAATGGCCCGGTTGCACCAACAACGAGCTCATTGGTCGTCGTCCAGTCGGCCCCATCGAGCCCGCTGGCCCCCTGTGCAATCGTGACGGGTGCACTGCCATCGAGCCGCACTTTTTTGAGCTTGTCGTCCGCGACGAACGCCAACCACTCACCATCCGGTGAGAAGATGGGCTGCGTTCCCGATCTGGTTCCGCGGATGATCTCGGCCGTCAGCCGATCACGTCGCCGAACGCGCAGCGCGGTCGCACTCGATCCCGGCGCTTCGAGGGCCATGTAAACCAGAAGGCTTCCATCGGGAGAGATCGCCGCGGGCCAGGAACCCTCGAACACGACCCGCGCGCTGTCCGTGCCCGAAAAGGCGAATCGAATGGTCGGCGATTCGAGCGCAGCGGTATTTGGCCGTCGCGCCTGCACAATGTTCGTCACGACAGAGATCAGCAACAACGCCAGAATGCCGAGCACAATGGGGTGACGCACGATTGTACGGAGAGCGCGTCCGTCGGCGTGCACGGCGCCGCTTGTGCCCGGATGCGCGGTGGCGCTGCTGAATCGCTGAGCGGTCAGCGCGGTGGCGAGCGCGCTGGCGCTGGCAAACCGATCGGCCGGCACCTTCTCCAACGCCTTCGCGACCGCGGCCGCCACGTTCGGGGGCACCGACTTTCGTTGCGCCGAGATGGATGGTGCCGGCTCGGCGATGACCTTCATGATGATCTGCTGCGCCGAAGCGCCGGTGTGCGGCGGATGCCCCGCCAGCATCTCGTACAGCACCGTCCCAAGCGAGTACACGTCCGATCGCGCCGTGATCTCCTTCTCTGCGGTGGCCTGTTCTGGACTCATGTACGCCGGCGTCCCGAGCGAGAGGCCCGTTTCGGTCAGGCGCGTTCCCGCCGCCGCACTGACCGCCAGCGCGATCCCGAAGTCCGCCACCAGCGCATGCCCGCCGTGCAGCAGAATGTTCTCAGGCTTGATGTCGCGATGGACGATCCCGTGCTGGTGCGCATAGTCGAGGGCATCCGCGACCTCGCGCGTGATCTGCACCGCGTCGTCCACCGCGAGCTGCGTCTCTCGGTCCAGCCGCGCCCTGAGCGTCTCGCCGTCGATGAACGGCATGACATAGAACAGAAAACCGCCCGCCTCACCGCTGTCGAAGAGCGGCAGGATGTGCGGGTGCTGCAGCGCAGCGGTCGTCGCGATTTCCTTCACGAACCGCTCGGCGCCAAGAGCCGCAGTGAGGTCGGGCTTGAGGACCTTGAGCGCCACCTTGCGGTGGTGCTTGAGGTCCTCGGCCAGATACACGGTGGCCATTCCGCCCGCGCCGAGCTCGCGCTCGAGCCGGTACCGGTCGGCGAGGGTCGCAGCAAGGTCTTCCCGCGCGTCGATCATGCCGAGCAACTTCGTCGTACAGCGCGACAAGCGCCAGACGAATCGCCATCAGCCGATGCCGGCCCTCAGCACGCCCCAGTCGGAGAGTTGCGCCGTGGTCACATTGCCACCGCACAGAATCGTCCCGACACGATCACCGTATGTGCCATGTGGTGCACTGAGCATCGCTGCGATACCCACCGCGCCGGCCGGTTCCACGATCAAGCCAGCGTGCGCAATCAGGCCGCGCATCGCGGCCACAATCGCATCCTCAGGCACGGCCACGAGATCGTCGGCCAGACTGCGCAGATCATCGACCGCTTCCTTCACCGGCACGCGCACAGCGATGCCGTCGGCAACCGTGTTCACGGGCGTCGTCAGGTCAACCTGAATACCGGTCAGTGCGCGCAGCATGCTCGGTGCACCTTCCGCAACGACACCGACGATTCGCGTTTCTGGCGACACGGCCTTCATCCACGTCGCAACGCCAGCCAGCAGCGCACCGTTACCGAGTGGCACGAGCAACGTGTCGAGCGTCACGGCATTCGCGAGTTCGACGGCGATCGTGCCTGCACCTTCCGTGATCGCGAGCGCCTGACCGTCTTCGACGAACTCGATGCTGTGCGACTTTGCGAACGCACGCGCCGCATCCTTTGCCGCATCGAAATCGTCACCGTCCTGAATCACGGTCGCACCAAGCGCTCGCATGCGCGCGAGCTTGAGTGGACTGGCGTTGACGGATGCGAAGACGGTGCATTCCTCGCCTGCCGCACGTGCCGCCCACGCGAGCGCCTGCCCGAAGTTGCCGGCCGACGCTGCACAGACCGCGCCGTGCGCCGTACGCTGGCGCATGAACCAGTCACCGCCGCGTCCCTTGAACGACCGCAGTGGTCCGAGTGACTCGACCTTGGCACTGACTCGTGCGCCGAGCCACCCATCGAGGTCGTCGTGCTGCACGATCGGCGTCTGCAGAAACACCGGACTGATGCCCTGTGCCGCGCGTGCGATACCGGCGACTGTGACGCGCCGCGACTCGACGAGGGTCATCGGAAGTTGCCGAACAGGAGCTCGACGCCGAAGTCTTCCTTCCGGAGCATCGCAATCGCGTCCTGCAGATCGTCGCGCGACGGTGAGCTGACGCGCACCTGCTCGCCCTGAATCGCGGCCTGCACCTTCTTGAACTTCGCGGCCTTGATCGCTGCCGCGACTTTTTTCGCGGTGTCGCTGTCGAGGCTCATCTTGAGGCTGATCGTGCGCATCAGTGTGTCGCCACCCATCGGTTTCACGTCACCGACGTCGAGGTTCTTCACCGGCACACCGCGCTTGATCAATTTCGACTGCAGCATGTCGAACAACGCCTCCATGCGCATGTCGCTGTCCGTCTTCAGCTCCACCTTCGACTCGGCGCGCTTGAAGGTGATCTCGACCAGCGCGCCCTTGAAATCGTAGCGCTGCGCCGCCTCCTTCTGCGCCTGATTGACGGCGTTGTCCACTTCCTGCAGGTCGACGCTGGTCGTGACGTCGAACGAGTTGCTGTCAGCCACGAGAAAATCCCTCAGACATGGTTCGCTCGCAGCATCGGGCGCTGCGGAATTCCGAAACTTATCTCAGTCGGGGACTGGAGCGGACGGAGCGGACGGAGGGCATGCGTCGTCTGGCTCCCTGATATTCGGGAGCTCCAGCCGCTTTTTGGGGGGATGGGCCGGGGAAGTCCGGAGAGTGCGTTGGTTGCAGCGATTCGGGCATCGCGCACCGTCTCTGAAATTTTTTTGGAACTGCTGTTCCCAAATAAACTTCGGTGCGCGAAGACAGGTGCCTGGAGTCGGGCGCACTCTCCGGCCTCCCCGCCATATCCGTCCCAAAAGTCAGCGATGCTTCGAGCAACACGGAGCGTGGCAACCAACGCTTCTCCGTCCGCACCGTCCGCACCGTCCGCTCCAGGCCCAAACCAACTTGCCGTCCTCAGGATACGTAGAAGCTCTCGAGCGCCGTGGAATTGCTGACATGCCGCAACCGGCTGAGCGCCTTCTCCTTGATCTGGCGGACGCGTTCGCGGGTGATGCCGAGTTTGAGGCCGATTTCTTCGAGGGTCAGTGGCTCGAGCTCGTCGAGTCCGAAGTACATCCGCAGGATGCGCGCTTCGCGCTCCTTCAGGCGATGGAGTGCGCCGTCGACGGTTTCGGTCATCGCCTTCTCGAACATCTCCTCTTCGGGGGATGCGTGTTCGGTGTCGGCGAGGTAGTCGCTGAGTCGGTTGTCCTCGCCGGGCGTGACCGGTGAATCGAGCGACACGTGGCCCTGCGCGATACCCATCGTGAGCGACACTTCGTCGAGTGGGATGGACATGTCCTTCGCGATCTCGTCGTGCGTCGCTTCGCGCCCGAGTTCCTGCACCATCGCACTGGCGCGTTTGCCGATGCGGTGCAGCGCACCGGCGCGATTGAGCGGCACACGCACGATGCGACTCTGTTCGGCGAGCGCTTGCAGGATCGCCTGCCGGATCCACCACACGGCGTAGGAGATGAACTTGATCTCCTTGGTTTCATCGAACTTCTGCGCGGCGCGAATCAGGCCGAGGTTCCCTTCGTTGATCAGATCGGACAACGACACGCCCTGATTCTGATACTTCTTCGCAACCGAGACGACGAAGCGGAGATTCGAGCGGACGAGTGTGTCGAGTGATTCACGATCGCCGGCGCGAATGGCGCGGGCCAGTTCGGCTTCGCGCTCACGCGTGATGAGCGGATACCGACTGATGTCCTTCAGGTACTGGTCCAGTGATCCTTCATCCGAGGCAAGCTTGGCCCGACGCGACACCGGCATTCGACGAACTCCTTCCAGCAGCAGGGAGACGCACCGCGATGCATGAAGCTGCACACAGGTACGGGTCGATCACAACGTCAGACGGAATCGCGCCCCTTCATTTCAGGTCATCGGACCCATTCGCCGATGCGATGCCATCGCACGCGCGAGAGCCACGAGCCGGGCGCCACCGAGTCAGGGACGATGCTGTAGTATACGAGCAGCGGCTGGCCGAGCAGGAGTGAGTCGGAGACGAAGCCCCAGTACCGACTGTCCGACGAATTGTCACGATTGTCGCCGAGCACGAAGTAGCTGTGGGCCGGGACAATCAGCGGCCCCCACGTGTTGCGCGTCGGATGCGCGCCGGGTGAGGCGTGCGCGGCCGGCAGCAGCGCGCGGCGCAGCCAGTCGAACTCCATCGCCATCGGTTCCGCCACGCCCGGCATGCGGCGCGTGAACACTTCATGCTGCGTGACGCCGTTGATCTGCAGCTGGCCCTGACGCATCGCGATCGTGTCGCCCGGCAATCCGACGAGACGCTTCACGAACGGCTTGGCGTGATCGAGCGGCCACTTGAAGACGATCACTTCACCGCGTTGCGGCACACGCATCGGCGGCAGGCGCCGCGCGGTGAGTGGCACTTCCGCGCCGTAGGCGAGCTTGTTCACGAACAGGATATCACCGACCAGTAGCGTCCCTTCCATGCTGCTGCTTGGAATGCGGAAAATGTCGATCAGGAAGGTGCGGACCACGAGGATCACCAGCACCGTCACGCTGAACGATTTCGCCCACTCCCAGGCCCACGCGAGGCCACGACGGTTCACCCTGCGCAAGGCGTCGCGACGCTCCGTCTCGGAGATCGCGCGTTGCGGCGCCTGACTTGGACTTGGCAGATCCATGACGGCCATCGGAACAGAGGTCCATCGGATGGTGACGATGTCCAGACGGCGCGACCTGCTCGCGCATTCGTCCATCCATCAGAGAAGCAATCGTGACCGGGGACGGCACGCAAGCCGTGTCGCACGCGCCCTCCCCTCCCTGACGATCATAGCCACCGCAGTGGTCACATCACCAATCAGAGTATCGCAAGGCAGCGCAAATTCCTGCACCGCCCTGCACACTCCGGTCAGTAGTTGTCGATCTGCGCGCGCTGCAGGCGGCCCGAGTAGTCGACGTAGCCGACCTTGGTCTCGGAATAGAAGTCGTACACTTCCCAGCCGCCTTCGCGGTGCCCGTTGCCGGTCTGCTTCACGCCGCCGAAGGGCATATGCGCCTCGGCCCCGATGGTGGGGGCGTTCACATAGGTGATGCCGTTGTCCAGTTCATTCAGCGCACGGAAGGCCAGATTGACGTTGCCCGTGTAGAGCGACGACGAAAGGCCGTACTTGACGCCGTTGTTGACACGGAACGCGTCGTCAGCATCGCTGACCTTGATCACGCTCAGCACCGGCCCGAAAATCTCTTCCTGTTCGAGTCGGTCACCCTGCTTCACGCCGGCAAAAATCGTCGGCTGGAAGAAGAAGCCCTTGTCGAGCTCACCGCCGGTGGCGCGCGCACCTCCTGTTGCCAGACTGTTCCCCGCGCCGCGTCCGATCTCGACGTACTTCTCGACATTCGCGAGCGACTCGGCGTGAATCACCGGACCGACGTCAGTACCCGCCTTGCGACCATCGCCGAGACGGAGCTTCGAGGCAGCGGTCACAAGACGATCGAGGAAGCGATCGTGGATGCCGTCCTGCAGGATCAGGCGCGAGGTGGCGGTGCAGCGCTGTCCGGTGGTGCCGAACGCACCCCAGAGCACACCCTCGAGCGCGAGGTCGAGATTCGCGTCGTCGAGCACGATCTGCGCATTCTTGCCGCCCATCTCGAGCGACAGGCGCTTGTGCATGCGCCCGCATGTCTCGCCGATGATCGAGCCGGTGGCGGTCGAGCCGGTGAACGAGATCACCGGCACATCAGGGTGCGAGACGAGCGCCGCGCCGACTTCTTCGCCGAGTCCGTGCACGAGCTGCACGGCTTCAGGATGCACACCCGCTTCCAGGAGAATTTCCACCAGGACTGCCACGGTGTGCGGCACGTCTTCGGCGGGTTTGAACACGACCGAATTGCCGCAGAGCAGCGCGGGAAAACTCTTCCACGTCGGAATGGCGAGCGGGAAGTTGAATGGTGTCACGAGGCCACAGACACCGATCGGACGACGAAAACTCATCGCCCACTTGTTGTTCAACTCACTCGGCACCGTCTTGCCGAACAACTGACGCCCCATCGTGCCGGCGTAGTAGGCCGTGTCGATGCCTTCCTGCACGTCGCCGCGTGTTTCGGCGAGCGGCTTGCCCATCTCGCGCGTCATGAGGTCCGCCAGCTCTTCCTTGCGCGCGGTGAGGATATCCCCGACGCGACGCAATACATCACCGCGCGCCGGTGCCGGTACGGCCTTCCATGCGGCGAAGCCTTTGCCGGCGCTTGCGACGGCGCGAGCGATGTCCGACGCGTCCGATCGAGGAAAACGACCGATCAGGTCCGTCGTGTCGGCAGGATTGCGATTCTCGAACCAGGCGCCGGATGACGAGGCAACCCACTGGCCCGCGATGTAGTTCTTGAAGTCAGTCATGTCAGGAACACGAGAAGGACGCGCAGGCACTCTGGCCGGGGCGCGGAATTCTCCAAATCTAGCTTCCGTGCGCGTCTGCAGGCATCGCGCGAACTGCTTTGGGAGGATAGGCCGGGGAGGCCGGAGAGTCCGTGGAACTCGGGAATTCTCTCTTCGCGTAGCATCTGCAACTGCTTTGGGTGGGGAGCTCACGGAGGGCACTGAGGGCGCGATGTGCAACGCTCCGCGCACCGCGAGCCGACGGCAATATTTTGTGGAAACTGCAGTTCCACAAAAAATGCGTTGTTCCGCGCTGCGCGGAGGCTGGCATGTGGCGCACTCTCCGGGCTCCCCGGCCTATCCGTCCCCAAAAATTCAGGAGCTCTTGACGCTGGAGGAGCGTGCCACCCGCGCACTCGGTGTGCTCGGTGTCCTCTCGCCCCAGTCAGCCGATGGTGCGCAGGAGTTTCGAGGTCAGCCAGCGGAGTTGGACGCGCTGGGAGGCGTGGGCGTCGAAGTTGTCGGGTGAGAGCCACTGCTCGAACGCGGCGCGGATCGCGGGCCAGTCCTCATCGGTGATGGCGTACCACGCGGTGTCGCGGTTACGGCCTTTGTAGACGAGCGCCTTCCGAAAGACACCTTCGAATGAAAAACCGAGTCGTTGCGCGGCGGCGCGAGATGGGGCGTTGAGCGAATCGCACTTCCATTCGTAGCGGCGATAGCCGAGCTCAAAGACGTTGCGCATCATGCGGTACATCGCTTCCGTCGCGACGGGCGTGCGCTGGAGTGCGGGCGAGAAGTTGATGTGGCCGACTTCGATCGAACCCTGTGCCGGTGCAATGCGCAGGTAGCTGGCGACGCCGACGGCGCGCTGCGTCGCGGCATCGATGATCGAAAAGCAGAGCGGATCATCTCCGAGAAACGTCGACGCCATGTACTCGAGATAGGCCTCACGCGTCTTCGGCGCGTCGGAGAACAGATACGTCCAGTTGCTACCGTCACCCATCTCGTTCGCTTCGAACAACGCATCGCCGTGCTCGGCCAGATCGAGCGGCAGCAGTGTGCAGCGTGCGCCGGGCATCGGCGTGCGCGGTGGTGAGACTGGTGGTTTCCAGTTGAGCACTGCGTCGCCGATCGGTTGTCCGAAACTGTTGACGCGTGACATCAGGTCGCCACCATCCCAGCGCGCACCAATCCGTAGCGCTCGATCTTCTTGTACAGGTTCGAGCGCGGCATGTCGAGCGCGCGCGCCGTCTCGCTCACGTTCCAGTCGTGCTCGCGCAGCTTGACGCGCAGGAACGCCTCCTCGGCCGCGAGCTTGAACTCCTCGAAGCTCTTGCACTGCATCAGCGCACCGAGGCCCGCGGTGTCGGCGCTGGGGCGGCCAACAAGGCGATGTACATCGGCCACCGTGATGCCGTCACCGCCGGCGAGGATCAGCAAGCGTTCGACCGTGTTGCGCAGTTCGCGCACATTGCCACTCCACTCCAGCTCCATCAGTGCCTGCACCGCGTCGGATGCGAAGCGGCGCGGTGCGATGCCATCGCGCTGTGCCATCTGCCGGACGAAGAACGCGATCAGCAGCGGAATATCCTCGCGACGTTCGCGCAGTGGCGGCACGCTGATCGGCACGACATTGAGGCGATAGAAAAGGTCCTCGCGAAATCGACCTTCCGCGATTTCATGTTCGAGATCCTTGTTGGTGGCCGCAAGCACACGCACGTCGACCTGCACTGGTTTGGTGCCACCAATGCGCGTCACGACACCGTCCTGCAGCACGCGCAGCACCTTGGCCTGCGCGGCCAGCGACATGTCGCCGATTTCGTCGAGGAAAAGTGTGCCTGCGTCAGCCTGCTCGAACTTGCCTGGACGATCGGCGATGGCACCGGTGAACGACCCGCGCATGTGTCCGAACAGTTCGCTCTCGATCAGTTCACCGGGGATCGCGGCGCAGTTGACTTCGATGAACGGTTTCTTGGTGCGCGTCGAACCGCGATGCACGGCACGGGCCACCAGCTCCTTGCCGGTGCCGTTTTCGCCGGTGATGAGCACACGTGCGGGTGTGCCCGCGACCTTGTCGATCCGTTCCAACAGCGACAGGATGGCGTGGCTCTGCCCGACAATCTCACGGCGAGCATCGAGCTGCTCGAGCAGTGTCGCATTCTCTTCCTCGAGATCGAGGTGACGCAGCGCATTGCGCAGCAGCACGAGGATGCGATCAGTGTCGAGCGGCTTCTCCATCACATCGTAGGCACCGGCCTGCGTTGCCTCGACAGCGGTGGCGAGTGTGGCGTGGCCGCTGATCATGACGACGAGTGCACGCGAGTCCTTCGCGCGCAACGCCCGCAGCACGTCGAGACCATCCATGCCCGCCATCTTCACGTCGCTGAAGACGAGATGGGGACGGAACTTGTCGTACTCTGTCAGGCCATCCGGCCCATTGGCGACGGTGCGCACTTCGTAGCCCTCGTACTCGAGGAGCTGACCAAGTGCGGAGCGGATCGGGGCTTCGTCATCGATGACGAGGATACGACGGTTCACGGGGCGGCACGATAAAGCGTGACTTTGCCCTGCGCGACGCGGATATCACCGACGCCGGCGGGCAGGCGGACCTGCAATGCACTGGCCTCCACGCCAGGAGTCGTCGGTTTGCGCTTGAGCGCTTTCACAAGACGCGGCACGACGGCACTCGGCACGGCAAAATCACCGACCTTGACGCGTGTCAGCTTGAACTGCGCTACACCGGGAACGGCCGTCGGTTCGAGCGTTCCACCGAGCGTCAGTCGCTCGCGGTCGCCCACCATCGCGGCGAGCGGCCCGAGCACCGCGCGCCCGCCAACATCGCCAAGTCGCACTGAGGCACGCACCTGAAACTCATTGCCCTCGGCCCGCACCTGCACACTGTCGGCGCTGGGCGGCAGCTGCGCACCGAGCGAGTCGAGCAGTGCGCCCGCGAATTCGCCGGCCGTTATGGAGACGTAGGCCGGGCCTTTCGGCTTCGTCAGCCGGGCGAGCGTCTGGCGCCCACGTTCGGCAGCCGGAAAGGACAGCGACGCCCAGCCGGTATCGACGTTCGCCTTCACCGCGGAATCCGCCTTGCTCGCAACCGGCGACTCGGCGGAGCCGCCCATGGCGCCGCGCAGCTTCGGCAGCCAGAGATCGCGCGTGTAGAAGGCGGCTACGCCGGCGACGGCGAGGACGATGAGCGTGAACAGGCGTCGCAGAAGGCCAAACACGTCGAACGGCTCCGGAAATGAAGGGGCGGCAGCGCGCCAGCCGCGCGCTCGTCACCGGGCAAGGTTAGTCGCGCGAACGGCGGAGGGGAGCGCCTGCTGCATTCACGTACCCCGACGGCGCGAGGACGCTACGGAGACGATCGCCGATCTCGCCTGTCAGGCAGAGACGGCGAGGTAACGTGCGAGCGCGGCATCGATACCCGCCAGCAATTCTGCCGCGACGAACGGTTTCTGCACGAAGATCGGCGCGTTCGCGCCTGCGACGGCCGGTTCGAGCGACTCCGACGAATATCCGCTCGCCAACACTACGGGCACGTTCTTCCCCCGCCGCCGCAAATCGGCGAGCACCTCCGTCCCACTCATCCTCGGCATTGTGACATCGAGCACGATCGCGGCGATCGTCGCCTCATGTTCGGCGAACAGTCGCAGGCCATCGTCGCCATCCACGGCCCCGATCACGCTGTAGCCGCTGCGCGTGAGCATGCGGTGCACCACGTCCCGCACGGTCTCCTCATCATCGACCACGAGGATGGTGCCTGCCCGACCGATGCTGACGACCGATCGCGGTGTCCGGCTCGACGGTTCACGCGATTCCGCGACCGGAAAGAGCACACGAAAGGTGGTTCCGTCGCCCGGATTGCTGATGACGCGCAGCGCACCGCGGTGCCCCCGCACGATGCCGAGCGTCGCGGCGAGTCCGAGTCCGCGACCGGTGAACTTGGTGGTGAAAAACGGATCGAAGATGCGCGCCAGCGTCTCGACGTTCATGCCGACACCGGTATCACTCACTTCCACGAACACGAACTCTCCCGCCTGCACACCATCGGCGGCAAGGCACTCCGACAGCAACGCCGCATCGGCGAACATGCTGCCGGTGCGCAGTGCGATATCGCCGTTGCGTTCCTCGAGCGCGTCGGATGCGTTGGTGAGCAGGTTCATGAGAACCTGTCGCACCTGGGTGGCATCGGCCGCGATGAGTGGCAGACCGTCGTGCAACTCGAGCGACAGCGCGGCGCGCTTCGATATCGCGGAGTGCAGCAGCGACGAGGTCTCGCGCACGGCGGCAGAGATGTCGAGCGGTTGGATGTTGAAGCGTCCCTTTCCCGCGTAGGCGAGCAGTTGCGTCGTCAGTTCCGCAGCGCGCCTGGCTGCCGTTACGATATCGCCGAGGAGTTCTTCGGTCGGTGTCCCCGGCTGCGCTTCGTCACGTGCGACGCTGGCGTTGCCGAGAATACCGACGAGCAGGTTGTTGAAATCGTGCGCGATGCCGCCGGCGAGCACGCCGAGGCTTTCGAGTTTCTGCGCGTGCTGCATCTGCGCTTCCAGCCGCCGGCGATCGTCGGCGGCGGCCTTTTGTGCGGAGATGTCTTCGACGGTGCCGACGAACCCGGTGACGACGGCACCATCGCGGTGTGCCGCAGTGCGCTCGCAGACCCAGCGCAGTTCGCCATCCGGTCGCAGCACGCGGTACTCCATGCTCAATTCCCCGCCCTCGCGCACCGCTTTCTGCCATGCGAGGTGCACGCGATCACGATCATCTGGATGCGCCGCATCGAGAAAACCTCTACCGAGCAGTGCCTCGTCTGGTGCGCCCCACAAGTCGATCATGCGTGGTGTGACGAACGTGCAGTCGCCCTTCGGATCGGTAAGAAAAATTCCAAGCGGCGACGCCATCGTGAGTGTACGAAACCGATCCTCGGACGTACGGAGCGCGAGTTCGGCCTGTTTGCGTTCGGCGATGTCCGTGTGCGTGCCGACCATGCGTACGGGTCGGCCGTGTGTATCACGTTCGACAACGGTGCCGCGGGTGAGCACCCAGCACCAGTTGTTGTCGGCGGTACGGAGTCGCACTTCGATGGCGTATTTGTCAGTCCGTCCATCGAAATGGTCGCGCAGTGCCTGTTCGCAGGCGGGCAGGTCCTGCGGGTGGAGCAGATCGAGAAAGGTGTCGATGTGTGGCGGCAGCGCGTGCTCGACAAAACCGAGCATCGAGTACCAGCGTGGCGCGTAATAGCAGTAGCCTGTTGGAACGTGCCAGTCCCAGAGGCCGTCCCAGACGGCGCTGAGTGCAAGCCGGAGGCGTTCCTCGCGCGCGCGCAGTGCGACTTCCTGCCCCTTCTGTGACGTGACATCACGTTCGACGGCGACCCACTGCATGTAGTTGCCGGTGGGTCCATCGACCGGAATGATGTCGACATCGAGCCAGAGGGGCTCTCCCTGTTTTGTGTAATTGAGCAGCTCTTCACGCACGCGCTGTCGATCACGCACGGCATCATCGATTCGCTCTGCCGCGCCGCGATCGGTATCCGGTCCACGCAGCAATGTCGCCGAGCGTCCGATGACTTCGTCGCGGTGAAATCCGGTGATGCGCTCAAACGCTTCGTTGACGTACACAATGCGCGCCGCTGACGAATCCGTGGATGTGCCTGCGGTAATCATCACCACGTCTTCGACGTGTTCGAGAGCGCGCTGCGAGACGTCCGGGTCCAATTCCCCAGGGCCGAGTGGACGTGTGCGGCCGGGCCATGGCCTGACGCGAAGGACGATGCTGGGTGCGTCGGTGCCGGCGTCTTCGGCCGACATCTGTGTCAGCGAGAGGTGGACCGTGAGCGAGTCGAGCGCGCGGTGTCGCACGACGGCCGGCCCTTGCCACTGTGTCGCGCCGAGCAGCGACAGGTGTCGTGGCGCGTTGACATCGGCGGGTGTGGGATCGAGGAGTGCGATGAGGGATCGGCCGATCGCATCACCGGGGAGCCAGCCGAGCACGGATTCGGCGCCGGCGGTCCAGTGGATGATGGTGCCGTCGCGCGTGGTGACGATGACGGCGTCACCGAGGGCGACGAGCGTGTCGACGATGCGCGTGAGAATCGGAGACAGCGTCGGCAGAGCGGATCCTGAGCGTTCGGGATGCACCAAAGTAGTTCTGCACAGCACGGTTTGTGCCTTGTGGCGTATGTCATGTGCTGGAACCCGTGATGGCGCGCCCGGGGACGAGCGGTCCGGTCCGGCGGTATCGCAGGGCTTCGGCAATGGCGTTCGGTCCGACGGCATCGCTGGCGGCGAGGTCGGCGATGGTGCGAGCGACGCGAAGGGTGCGATGCCACGCTCTGGCGGACAAGCCGAGTTGTTCGCTGGCGCCGCGGAGGAGCCCGAGGGCGGCGGGCTGGAATGCGCCGGTGGCGATGAGTTTGCGCGGGGCGACGGATGCGTTGAGCGCGTTGCTGCGTGCGAGTTGGCGTTCCCGTGCGACGCGGACCTGTTCGCGGAGTGTGAGCGACTCGGCCGGTCGCGGTGCAGCGTCGAGGTCGGCAAGTGGGACCGAGCCGACCGGGACGTGGAGGTCGATGCGATCGGCGAGTGGTCCGGAGAGTCGGCGGCGGTATCGCGCGAGTGCACGCTCATCGCAATGACAGGGAATGGACGCATGGCCCGCGTAGCCGCAGGGGCACGGGTTCATGGCGACAACGAGGAGGACGTCGGAGGGGAAACGGATGCATCCGGCGACGCGCGCGATCGAGACCATGCGATCCTCGAGCGGTTGGCGCAGTGCTTCGAGAGCAGACGGATTGAGCTCGGGCAATTCATCGAGAAACAGCACGCCGGCGTGCGCGAGACTGACCTCGCCGGGACGCGGCCCGGATCCGCCGCCGATGAGGCCAGCGGTGCTGACGGTGTGATGTGGTGCGCGAAAGGGTGCGAGGCGGGCGTGGAGTTGTGCGTGGCTGAGTGTGCCGGCGATGGAGTGCACGGCAACGACATCGAGCAGCTGATCGCGGGTGAGTGGCGGGAGGATGCCGGGGAGTCGTCTGGCGAGCATCGTTTTGCCGGTACCGGGCGGTCCGGTCATGGCGACGTTGTGTCCACCGGCGGCGGCGATGAGCAGCGCGCGTTTGGCGGCGGGCTGTCCGACGACATCGGCGAAATCGGGAACATCTGTTTGTGTTTCCGGAACGATGTCGACTGGCGCAGCGAGGGGAAGTGTGCCCCGCTGCAGGTGTGCGACGAGTTCACGAAGCGAGGTGGCGGTCGCGACGCGCACGTTCGGGACGAGACTGGCTTCGGTGACGTTGCCGGGTGGCAGCAGCAGGGTCGGCCGATCAGGTGTGGCGTTGACGAGTCGTGCGACGGAGAGCGTGCCGCGGACCGGTCGCAGCGAGCCATCGAGGCCGAGTTCACCGATGGTGATGAGGTGAGCCACGGCATCGGCGCGAAGCTGGCCGGTGGCGACGAGAAAGCCGAGTGCGATGGGGAGGTCGTAGCCGTTCCCGGACTTCCGGATGTCGGCGGGCGAGAGTGCGGCGAGCACCCGGACGGAGGGAATGCGGAAACCGCATTCGCGCAGTGCGGCGACGACGCGTTCCTTGGATTCCTTGACGACGCTGTCGGCGAGTCCGACGATGGTCCACATCGGGAGTCCTTGCGACACGTTGACCTCCACCGTGACGGCGGAGGCTTCGATGCCAAGGATGGCGGCGGAACGGAGGGAGGCGAGCACGGATCGAAAATGCGTCGCGTTCCGTGCGGCGCGGTAACCGAAATGCGGCGCACCGGCGCGAAATCACGCCGGGCGATATGTCACAAACCTACAGGCTCCGCGCAGACAGTTCGTTGCTTTCTGGCTTTAATAGAAGTTTACGATTTCACCATTAGATTGAAACGGTCCGTCAGCCCGTACTCCTTGTCGTAGATTTGCAGCAGTTCGAAGAACCAGGTGATCGCGAGCGGCCCGAGCAGCACACCGATCAACCCGATGTATTCGATACCTGCAAAGGCACCGAGCAGCGTCGTGAGCGGATGCAGATTGCCGACCCGCCGCGAGACCAGCGGGCGCATGACGTTGTCGATGTTCGACACGACAACACCGCCGAAGATGCTGAGCCCGATCGCCTGCCCCACATGGCCGGTCGCGAACAGCACGATGGCGCCGGGCACCCAGACGAGCGCCGACCCGACCAGCGGCAGCACCGACGCGATTGCGGTCACTGTGCCCCATACAATCGGGTTTGGCATGCCGAGCACGGCGAACGCGGCGCCGACCAGCACACCCTGCACCACGGCTACCACCACCACGCCCAACACCGTCGCCATCGTCACTTCGTAGAACTTGTTGCGCAGGTCTTCGCTGTCGTCGTCGGTGAACGGCAGATACCGCTTCACGCGCGGCCACACATCTTCCGCTGCGAGCAGCAGGTAGTACAGACCGAGCAGTGCGATCACGAGATTGAGCGTACCGCGCGCCGCGCCGCCGACCGCCCCAAGCACCTGCGACGAGACCCAGCTGCCGATGCTGCCACTGGCACGCGCCAGTTGCTCACCAACATTGATCGGACCGAAGCGCAGGTGCTGCACTCGTTGCACCAGCGGTCCCGTGTCCATGCCGCGGATCGCGGTCGGAATCTCATCGATCAGCACCGTCAGCAGCGCCCCGCCGGGAATCATGATCACCAGCAGCACGACGAGCAGCATCACGGTGGCCGCGAGCGACCGCGGCAGTCCCTTGCGCACCAACCAGCGATAGCCGGGAATCGTGACGACGTAGAACACCGCCGCGCCAAGAATGCCCGGCGCGAATGGAATCATTGCCCAGATGATGCTGAATCCGAGCACGATCAGGATCGCGGCCGCGCGAAATTTTCCTGTCGGCTTCGGTACGTTCAGCTCTGCCGCGTCCATCGATATGATCGAAGCGGACACGACTGGCGGTTTGTCATTTATCATCAGGCCTGAAGTGATAGTCTCAGTAAAAGTCTGCTTCACAATACCATCCAGCAACGTCTTGCACCTCTATTCTGTTCGATACTGCCGCACACAACTCGGCGTATCGCATGAATCACCGGAGTTGATGCTGTGACCCTGACGAGTACCAATCCGCACGGCGGCGAGATCATTGCGACATACACCGCACACTCGACCATAGAGATCGATCGACGATTGTCGAACGCTCACGCGACGCAGAAAGTGTGGCGGCGCACATCCGTGTCAGAGCGCGCGACGCATCTGCGCCGAATCGCCGCAGCGCTGCGCCAGCACGCGGACGAACTCGCGACGACCGCCACACTCGAGATGGGCAAGCCGATCACAGCGGCGCGCGCGGAAGTCGAAAAGTGTGCTGCCTGTTGCGAGTGGTATGCCGATCAGGCGCACCACCTCGCACCAGCATCCGGCCCGAAGTCCGGTGATGAAATCCGCCACGAGCCACTCGGCGTGCTGTTCGCGATCATGCCGTGGAATTTTCCATACTGGCAGGTCGTGCGAGTCCTCGCGCCGGCACTGCTGCTCGGCAACACCGTGGTGCTCAAGCATGCCGAGAATGTGACTGGGTGTGCCTTGGCGCTGGAGCAGGCGGTCACCGCCGCAGGTGGCGCATCGGGCCTGTTTGAAGTGCTGCTCATCACACGCGACTTGGCGGCGGCGATCATTGCCGATACGCGCATTGCCGCGGTCACGATCACCGGCAGCGAACGGGCCGGAACCGCTGTCGCGACCGCCGCCGGCTCTGTCCTCAAGCCGGTTGTGCTCGAACTTGGCGGAAGCGATCCGTTTCTGGTCTGGAACGATGTGGACATTCCTGCGGTGGCGAAGGCAGCAGCACTCGCGCGATGTGTGAATGGCGGGCAGTCATGCATCGCCGCGAAGCGATTCCTCGTGCATGACGCGATCTTCGATGCGTTTCTCGCGGCCTTCGTCGCCGCGATGCGGGCACTCAAGCTCGGCGATCCGCGCGCACCCGACACGGACATCGGTCCATTGGTATCCATCACCGCGCGCGATGCACTTCACAAACAGATCGCCGATACACTTGCCGCGGGTGCCACACTTCAACTCGGCGGCGTGAATCCGGGCGGTGTGACGTCGTGGTATCCACCGACGATCGTGACGGACATTCCCGATGGCTCGACGATGGCCGTCGAAGAACTGTTCGGGCCTGTCGCGGGAGTCTGGCGAGTGCGCGACATCGACGATGCGATAACGCGTGCCAACAGCACACGCTTCGGCCTTGGCTCGAGCGTCTGGACAAATGACGCGGATGTGGCGGCGCGATGCGCTGCCGACTTCGACGCTGGCAGCGTGATGATCAATCAGCCGGTGGTGTCGGACCCCGCCCTGCCGTTCGGTGGCGTGAAGTCGAGCGGCCACGGACGCGAGCTTGGTGTCGCAGGTCTGGCGGCGTTCGCGAACATCAAGACGGTGCGCGGCCTGCTGCGCTGACGCCGAGTCTCAGTTCCCGCCGAGCCAGCGCCACCACCACTGGCCGCGTTCGGCTTCGTCATGCAATTCGTCGAGCGCGGCATGCCACGCGGAGCGCATCTCCGCCGCATCGGCGAAACGCGTCTCAGCTTGCGGTGACAGTGCACGCTGCAGAAATGGAATCATCGGCGAGGGCACACCATCCAGATCCATCTCACCTGTCAGCTGCTTCGCCACGATCACGCGTGCGTCACCCGTGCCGAACGGCGGCCGTCCAGTGAGCGTGTACGCGATGATCGCGCCGAGTGCGAACAGATCGACGCTCGAACCCTGCGGCTCACCCATGATCTGTTCCGGTGCCGCGAATTCCGGTGTGCCGGTACCGCCGTGGCGTTCTGAACTCCCGGGCCCATGTGCAATGCCGAAGTCCGTCAGCCGCCAGCGTTCGTTGCGATCGATGAGCACGTTCTCGGGTTTCAGATCGCGGTGCACGATGCCGACGCCGTGCGCCGCGTCGAGCGCATCGAGAATGCCGTCAACCTGCGTCGCGATATCGACGGCCGGTTGTGCGCCGTTGCGCGAAACAAGGCTGGCCACGGAACCACCTTCCGCCAGCTCCATCGTGTACCACGAAATTCCGTCGCGCGTTTCCCAGTCGTAGATCGGCACGATGGCGGGATGTGCGAGCTGTGCGGCGAGTTTCGCTTCACGACGGAATCGTGCGACGGCCGCATCGTCATCGGCCACGCTCGGATGCAGCACCTTCATCGCGACTTCGCGCTCGAGTGACAGATCGCGCACGCGCCACACGCTGCCGAAGGTGCCGGCGCCGAGTCGGGCGAGCACTTCGTAGTCGTCGCCAGTTGCCCAGCGGAGTCGCACTTCTTCCTGATCCGCCGCACGACGCGCCGTGGGTGCCACACGTTCGATGCCGATGACACTGGTGCGCACGCCCGCCACGCGCTCGAGCGCACGCAGGAGCGTCGCGACGGTTGCGTGTCGGTCACCCGGATCACGTGCCAGTGCGCGGTCGATGATCGCCGCGACTTTCGCCGGGCAGTCCGGCCGGACGAGCGCGAGCGGCGGCGTGAGTTCGTTGGACTGCGGTCGTTCGCCAGTCATCACGGTGAACGCGAGTGCAGCGAGCTGCCACTGATCGCTGAGCATCGTGGGTTGCCACCCGGTCACCCACTCCGGCGCATACGGCACGAACGATTCCGGCGGTGCCACAGCGGGCGGACGCAATGCTTCCGGCAACGCCCATTCCCATCCGAGCTGCCAGAGACGACCGGTCGGTGTGATCCAGCAACTGCCGGTTCCGATCGCACCGTGCGGCAGGTTCTGATCATGCAGATAGACCAGCAGCGTACCGACGGTGCGCAGCAGATTGAGCATGCCCGGCGCGTCGTCCGGACCGATGCGTTTCGTGCGGCTCTCGACACTTTCGCCACCGATCCAGCGCCGCAGATACCCGGGACCGCGTGCCACATCGGGCGAATCGGCCCAGTAGTGGTAGGTCGTGGGAATGGCCGGATGACTCTGGTGCGCGAGCTGTCGTGCTTCTGCGGCAAGCCACGGACGATGCGCGGCATCCGCGACCGTCACCAGCGACAACGAACGCCCGAGCGCGTCGATCACTTCCTGATAGTGGCGCACGGCGCTGCGCACATGACCGCGCCCCCACCGCCATCCCGGCGGCAGCACCCACGGCTGCAAGTGTGGCGGCAGCGTCGGCAGCACACGCGGTACGCCACCCGCCGGGGTGAGCATCGAAGGACGTTCTGGCGCAGTCATCGCGTCAAGTTAGTGACGCTTGGCCCAAGCCGGTGGCAGGACGGAGCGCCATCACAATGATGGTGCCTTCGGGACCACTCTGCTCGATGGTCAGCGAGCCGCCCCATCCATCGACCAGCCGACGACTGATGGCGAGGCCCAGTCCACTGCCGCTGGTGCGCGTCGAGAAGTGCGGCTCGAAAACCTTGAACAGCACGTCCGCGGCGATGCCCGAGCCGTTGTCGCGCACCGCGATCGTGACCGCGTCCGGACTCCGCTCGAGCTGCACGCGCACGACCGTCGCGCCGGCCTGCCGCGCATTCTCGAGCAGGTTGAGCAGCACGTCGCGCAATTCAGGACCACGCGCCATCGCGGCCGCGACACCGTTCGCAGGAACCTCGATCTCCCACGTCACGCCGCCCTCCGCCATCCGTTCCAGGTCGAGCACTTCCTGCACCACCGACACCACGTCCGTCGGCTCGGCGATCGGTGCCGTCTCGGGCGAGGTCCCGTATCGGCTGAACGCGCGCGCGATTTCGTCGAGACGATCGATCTGTGTGAGAATCGTGCCGACGTTGCGATCGAGAATCGCATCGAAATCCTTGCGACCGTCGTCACGCGCACGCCGCAGATGCTGCACACCGAGCCGAATCGGCGTCAGCGGATTCTTGATTTCGTGCGCGACCTGCCGCGCCATTTCGCCCCAGGCCAGCACACGTTGTGCGTGCGCGAGCTGTGTCACATCATCCAGTGTGACCACCACTCCGCCCTGATCGAGGCGTGTGAAACGACCCTGCACCGTGGCGTCACCCCACGTTTCCTCAAACGCATCATCACGCTTGGGCGACGCCGCGAACGTCGATGTGCGCTGCGCCAATGACGGCGAGACAATCTGCAGCAACGTGCCCGGTGGTACGCTCCCGCCGAGCAATGCTTCCGCGCGCGGATTGGCAAGCACGACGCGCGCGTCGCCGTCCACCGCGATCACACCGGATGCGACAGTACGCAACACGGCATCGGTGCGACGGCGCGCTGCATTGAGCGCGCGTTCGCTGGCACGCAGGTCGTCCGCCATCGTCCGGAACGCATCGAACACCGGCACGAACTCGCTGGGTGGCGCTTCATCGAGACGCGGCGCACGCTCACCGGCCGCAACGGCGACCGCCGCATCTCGCAACATGCCGATCGGTCGCGCGAACTGTCGTGCCGCGAGGCCGGATAGCCAGAGCGCGGCCAGCACACCACTCAGTGCGCCGAACAACAACAACATCACGAGATTCACACGGCGCTGATCGAACGTCTCCTCCTCGAGCACCGCCGGCGCCGCGACCACGATGCGCTCGCCGCGCGCGCCGCGTGTACTGAGATAACTGAGCAACACATTCGTGCCGGCGACCGGCACGGTGCTCGTGGCCGTCAGCGATCCGCCCGGTGCGAGCGTGAGCGCGACATCCGGCGGCAGGAACAATCCGAACGGTGCCAGTGCGCCGAACAATTCGTCGCTCACATCGACCAGTCGGCCGACGGAGTAACCCAGCAGCGGCACACCGATTCGGCGACTCGCCTGCTCCAGCTCGGGGCGCTCGCCCGATCGATCGACCGCGCGCAGAAATTCGCGCACCAGCAATTCGCGCTTCTCGGCATCGTCCGTGCGCAAACGCTGGAAGCTCCAGCCGGTCAGCACGCTCAGTGGGACGACGAAGAACAGCAGCAGCACGAGTGTGAGTCGCAAACGATAGCTGCCACGAATCGAGCGCCGGCGAAGGCGAAACCATCGCCATGCACCGGCCCGTGTCAGTCCTGAGGCGGCTGACAATGCGAAGAGCAACACCAGGTCCGCCGCAACGAGCAATGTGCCGCGCTGGATCAGCCACCATCCGGCTGGCACATCGACGCGCGCGTGCGCCTGCAACGGGCCGAGGACCGTCGGCACCACACGTGAACCGTCATACACGCCACGATCCCGGGTCCACAGTATGCCGTCGTTCAATTTCCGATCGGCTTGCACCTCACCCAGTTCGAAGAGATACGCCGGCGCGCCTGCATTCGGTGATGTGTAGCCGAGGAGCGCCGCAGCTGCCGGCGTGGCCGCCGAGCGTGCGCGCGGCTCCACGATCACCGTCGTCACCGTGCTGTCTGCGAACGGCACAGCGAGCACCTGATACACACCGGGATAACCCACGACATCACTCGTCGCCGGTCGGCCGGATTGCACCGCAGCCACCACCACATCGCGCACATCGAGTTGTTCGGTCTGTCCGAATACATCGAGCGACGCGAGCAGCGTGCCGTCCAGCCTCCATGTCGCGGCCGTGAGCGGATAACGTGCCACCAGATCACTGGCTGCAACACGATCGAGCAGATCGGCACGTGACCGCGGGGACGGCTGTCCCGAGAGCTGCGACGCGAATCGCTCGAGCAGTTGTGATGCGTCGCTATCGGCCGAAGTGAGGCGACCGGTTTCGAACGTCGCCAGTTCGACGGTGCGACGCATCACGCCGCCCCACGTCAGTACGGTCGCACCAAGTGCTGCCACCGCGCCAACCTGCAGCAAGACCGCGCGCGTCGGCCGCGACAGCGCCGTGCACGCGATGACGGCGATCCACAGCAGTGTGTAGGCGTTGTTCCAGGCGTTGTCCGGCATCCACAACCGTGGCGCAAGCGCCGCCGCAATCACCGCCAGCGACGGGCCGACGATCGGATCGACGCCGCGATTATCGCGCAGCAATGCGCGCCCGGCCGCCGCCCCACCAAGCAGCACCACGGCGGCGAACAGAAAAATGCCAAGCTGCCACGCCACCCAGAGTGTGGTCGGCGTGCCGGTGGCGGGCAATGCGATGCCGCTGCCGAGCGCGCGCAGCAGAAACGGACCGAGAACGACGAGCACCAGCAGCACCACGCCCGGCACCAAGCGCGATTCGTACTCCGGTCGAGCGCGACGAAGCGCGAGACCGGCAAGAGTCAGCAATGCACCGGAGAGCAGCAGTGCGGCGAGACCTGCGATCGTCACGTTGCCGATGCGCACGAAGTAGAAACTCGGATCGAACACCCACGACACATTGCTGAGCGCACCAAGCGGGACGAGTCCAACGACGATTGCACCCGCGGCCAGTGCACCCAGTTGCTCGGCCAGTGATGGCCGGCGACGCCACGCCACCAGAATCAGCGCGATCGCCCACGTCGCGAGCACGGCGCCGCCCAGTCCGCGCGCCGTTTCGAGTTGCAGTGTGACGGCGTTGCCGCGCGTAGGTGCCGTCGCGCGATAGCGCAGCAGCGCTTCGCCATCCACGATCCACGGACGGAATCCGGTGTCATCCGCAGGTCCCGGTGGCGCAAACTCAATCGCACCCACCGACGCACGTTTCGCGAGATCGGCACCCAGACCATTGACGAGATGCCGCGCTGGAGGATCGGCATCGAGCACCATCGTCGATACCGCCACCGCATCGCCGCGACGCTCGGCCGCATACAACACGAGATAGAATCGGAGACGTTCGACGTTGAGATCACCGCGCAACACTTCCGGCACGGCACGTGGTTCACCCGCCCACGCCACCGGCAGGCCATTGCGATACAACACCACGCTGGTGCGCGCGTCGATGCCATCCAGCGCGGCCAGAAAGCGGAAGCCGTCGGCGGCGGCAGTTGGAGCACCGAGCGCCTTAGTGGCGAGCTGGCGTACCCGCGCCGCGGCAATTGGCAGCGCGCGCGCCGTACTCGCATCACCACGCCGGATCGCCGCCGCGGACCACTCGTCGAAGTGTGTGTCGATGCGATGCAGCAGGAGCTGTTGCCAGATCCCTGTGCCGAGGAACAGCACGCCGAGACACACCACTATGCGTGGCGACCGTCGGCGCCGCGCCCACTGGCCGAACGCGGCCGTCATCACGACCGACACCGCGACGGCGACCAGCCAGCCGATCGATGGCGAGCGGAGCCAGAGCGCGGCGCAGACCACTCCAACCGCGGCAGGGAACAGCCAGCGGCGGCGTGGGGTCAGGAGCGGTTCCGGCGGCGTGGTCGGGGGCAGGAGACTGGGAGCGGGAGCGGAAATCGGCGTCGCTGTGTCGCGCGCAACGGCTGAGACAGGTCAGTTTACAGTGTGAAGCGTTTCCTCCATACACCTCGCGGGACTCGCTGGCCCGCTCTGGTCAGCACCCTGCTCGCCGTCAGTGGTGCACTGCACGCTCAGACCGTGGTGGCAACGCCGCTGCTCGATGCACTCTCCATCACGGTGCAGTCCGACTCGTCCACCGTGGCGCGCGGCTCCATGCGGTACCGGCAGGTTCGTGCCGGCGCGGAGCTCGACCTGGTGGCCAGCGGCATCGTGGTCCGCCGCGGATTACGGGTCACGGCCGAGCTGCATACCGATTCTCTGTTCGTGTTGCGGAAATACGTCGCCGAATCGCGTGACAGCGCTGGCCGGCTCCTCGATCGGGTGCAGGTCACGAGCTCCGGGGGCCGGATCACGCTCGAACGTGTGACTCCGACGCATCGCATGGTACGCGAGTTCTCGGCCCAGCGGGAAATCATGATCCTCGACTCGGCGGCGGTGGTGCCGTTCGTTGCCCTGGCCGGCCTCGTCCAGCGACCCGGCACCGTCAGCTTTCTCGACGTGCGACGCGGCACCCTGACCTCGGCGCAAGTCGCCACCGGAACGCCGAGCGATCTGTCGGTGGCCGAAGTAATCGTGACGGGTACGCCGATCACCGTCTCAGGCCTCGGCGGGCCGCTCAGTTGGTGGCGGGACGCGAAAGGTCGACTGCTGCGCGTGGTCTGGGGCACACGCAGCCGCGTGCTGCGCGACGATCCGCCGACTTGAGACGCCTCCGCGACAAACGTGTCGCGAACTGAAACTGTAGCCCTACCGAGCCCGTACGCTGGCTCACTCCGACTACTCCCTCCTTGCCTATGCCGATGAACGCTTTGTCCCGTGGCCTCGCCGCCGCGCTCCTGATTCCCTTCGCGGTCGGCGCACAGCAGGCCGCGCCGGTGCCGGCGTCGCTGAGCGTCGATCAGGCGGTGGAACTGGCGCTGGCGAACAACCCTGCGCTGCGTCAATCGCTGAATGCGAGGCGCTCCGCTGCCGCTGCGACACGCACCGCTCGCGGACAGTTGCTGCCGAGTCTGAGCTCCTCCGCCGGTGCATCGTGGCGCGAAGGTCGCCAGCAGGTATTCAACGGTGTCGGATTCGGCGCCAACGCGAACACGCTTGGCTCCAGTGCCAGCATCAACGCGTCGCTGAACTACGGGCTCGACGTGTTCCTGCAGCCGAAGTCGGCGAAAATCGCAGAACGCGCGACCGAAGCCGAAGCCGACGCAGCGTCGCAGCAGCTTCGCACGACGGTCACGCAGCAGTATCTGATCGCATTGCAGGCGCAGGCCCGCTCGGTGTTGCAGGACACGCTGCTCGAGAGCAACCGTTTGCAGGTCGATCTGGCCAAGGCGAAGCTGGCCGCCGGCAGCGCCACGACGCTCGATGTCCAGCGCGCGGAAGTCGCACTCGGTCAGCAGCGTGTGCAAGTCGTGCAGGCCCGCAACACCCTTGCCATCGAGAAGCTGCGCCTGTTCGAGAATCTCGGCGTGACACCGCCGGACGCCGATCTCGTGCTCACGTCGTCGTTCAGCGTCTCACCCGTCAGCGCATCGCTTGGCGATCTGGTGGAGATGGCGAAGAAGGGCAATCCGAATGTGATCGCGCGTCGTGAGCGTGAAGACGCCGCGGCAGTCAATCAGCGCATTGCGAAGGCCGCCTACTTCCCGCAGTTCTCGCTCTCGGCGGGCTACGGCGGTTACACCAATTCGTACACGGACAACAACTTCACCGTCGGCCAGGCGCTCTCGAGCAAGCAGAGCGGCTGTTACCAGCGTGGCTCGGTGCTGGCGATCGTCGGGCAGCCGTTCGACCCCACCACCTGCGCGGCCATCTCGCTCACACCGCAGGAAACGGCAGCGGCACGTTCCACGAACAACGCATTCCCATTCAGTTTCACGCGCAACCCGTACAACGTCAGCGCGCAGTTCTCACTGCCGCTGTTCAATGGCTGGCAGCGCGAACAGCGCGTCGCTGAAGCCTCGGTCGCACGCGACAACGCGAAGCAGCTCGTCCGTCAGCAGGAACTTGCCGCGCAGCAGGCCGTGCGCACAGCGTACCTGAATCTCGATGCCGCGCGACAGACCGTCGCGATTCAGGATGACAATGGCAAGCTGGCCCGCGAGGCACTGCTGCTCGCCGAAACTCGCTACCGTGTGGGACAGGCCACGTTCCTCGATGTGGCGAACGCACGCGCGGATTTCTCGCGTGCCGAGAATGATCGGATCACTGCTGTGTACGACTTCCACCGGGCTTTCGCCGCGCTCGAGCAAGCTGTCGGCCGCCGCCTGCGCTAGACTCCCCACGAGAATCACATGACGAAAGGCGTAAAGATCGGGATCGCAGTAGCGATCGTTGCAGGACTCGGCGCAGCAGCGTTCATCGCCAAGAAGAAGGGCGAGAACAAAGCCGCGACCGTGAAGATCGAAGCCGTCGAAGCGCGTGACCTGGTGGCGAGTGTGACCGCCAGCGGGCAGGTCCGCCCGCGTACGAAGGTGGACGTCAGCGCTGACATCACCGGCAAGATCATCCGCCTCGCCGTCAAGGAAGGCGATCTGGTGACCAAGGGCCAGTTCCTGCTGCAGATCGATCCGCAGCAGTACGAAGCGGCGCTGCAGCGATCACAGGCGGCGTTGGCATCGGCCAAGGCGCAGTTCGCACAGGCCAGCGCCAACTTCATTCAGGCCAAGCGCAACTACGATCGGTCGGCGGAAATCAAGAAGTCCACCCCGACGCTGCTCAGCGATGAACAGCTCGAGCAGCTGCGCACGCAGGTCGAAGTGAACCAGGCGTTGTCCGACGCGGCGAAGTTCAGCGTCGAGCAGTCCGAAGCCGCGGTGCGCGACTCGCGCTTCGCGCTCAGCCGCACCACGATCCTCGCGCCGATGTCGGGCCGCGTGACGCGTCTCAACGTCGAGAATGGTGAAACCGCCATCCAGGGCACGCTCAACAAGGATGCCGCGACGCTCCTCACGATTTCCGATCTCTCGATTCTCGAAACGAAGATCAAGGTCGACGAAACCGACGTCTCGCGCATCAAGCTCGGTGACTCAGCCGTCGTGCAGATCGACGCGTTCCCGGACACCACGTTCATCGGTCGCGTCGTGCGCATCGCGAACAGCTCGGTGAAGGCCACCACGACGACCAGCACCGACCAGGCCGTGGACTATGAAGTGGTCGTGCAGCTCGTCAATGCGCCGCAGGAAACGCGCCCCGATTTCTCGGCGACGGCAAAGGTGATCACCGACGTCCGGAATCGCGTGCTCTCGATCCCGATCATCGCACTCACGGTGCGCGAAGACTCCGCTATCGCCCGGGGCGATACGGCGCAGTCACCGAACGGCAAGAAGGCGAGCAAGCAGGTGGGCAAGCGTGATGTGGAAGGCGTGTTCGTCGTGAACGCCGGCAACACGGTCAGCTTCCGCCCTGTCAAAGTCGGCATCGCCGGTGACCGCTACTTCGAAGTGCTGGGTGGCCTGAAGGCCGGTGATCGGATTGTGGCCGGCACCTATCAGGCGATCCGCGAGTTGCATGACGGTGCGACCGTCAAGGAAGAGGTCGCGGCTGACTCCACCAAGAACAAGGGGAAGAAGGCGTGAGTTCTCCATCGGCGCCCGAGGGGCTGACCGTCACTGCGGAGCGACGCGTCGTCGCGTCGGCGGACGGCGTCGCGCCTGAGAAGGACTGGATCATCGTGACACGCGGCATCACGCGGCAGTACGAAATGGGCGGCGAGATCGTGCGCGCACTGCGCGGTGTCGATCTCGCCGTCCGCCGCAATGAGTACGTCGCCATCATGGGCCCGTCAGGCTCGGGCAAGTCGACGCTGATGAACCTGATCGGCTGTCTCGATACCCCAAGCAGCGGCGAGTACTGGCTCAACGGCAAGCAGGTCTCGACGATGACCGACGACGCGCTCGCCCATGTGCGAAACAAGGAGATCGGCTTCGTCTTCCAGACGTTCAACCTGCTCCCGCGTGCGACCGCCTTGCAGAACGTCGAACTGCCACTGGTGTACGCCGGCGTCTCCAGCGGCGAGCGCAAGAAGCGCGCAGCACAGGCACTCGAGCGCGTGCAACTCGCCGAGCGCATGTCGCACAAGCCGAACGAACTCTCGGGTGGTCAGCGTCAGCGCGTCGCGATCGCGCGAGCACTCGTCAATGAACCATCGATCCTCCTCGCCGACGAACCGACGGGCCACCTCGCTTCGCAGACGTCAGAGGAAAGCATGCGCGTGTTCGAGAGCCTGTCGGAACAGGGCCAGACCGTGATCATGGTGACGCACGAACCCGACATCGCGGCGCATGCACGTCGCGTCGTCGTGTTGCGCGACGGCGTGATCGCCAGTGACGACAGTGGCGAGGCGTTCCGCAGCCGCATGGGTCAGGGGCACTGATCCATGCCGCTGTTCGAGGCCGTCATCCTGGCGTTGCAGACGATTCGCACGCAGAAGCTGAAGAGTTTCTTCACCATGCTCGGCGTCTGCATCGGCGTCACATTTCTCATTGCCGTCGTCAGCATCGTCGAAGGCATGAGCCAGTACATGGAGAATGACCTCGTTGGCAAGCTGTTGGCCGTGAACACGTTCGAGGTGCGAAGCCGGCCGAACTTCACGCCGGGCAATACCACCGAAGAGACGTGGCGCGAGTACCAGCGTCGTCCGCGCATCATGGAACAGGACATCGCGCCGATCGTCGCCGCGCTACCGCAGGAAGCGGTGTGGGCGCCGATGAGCTCGGCCGGGAACATCACCGCGACGACACTCACCGGACGTCCGAAGGCCGTTCAAGCGTACAACACCACACGCCAGTACTTCGACATCAAGAAGATGGGCGTGACGCAAGGTCGCATCTTCTCGCCGCAGGAAGATGTGATGGGTTCCCTCGTGGTCGTCATCGGCAAGGACGTCAAGGATCACTTCTTCGAGAACGTCGATCCGATCGGCCGGGAGCTCCGGCTCGGGGATCTTCCGTACACCGTGATCGGTGTGGCGGAGAGTCAGGGCAGCGCGTTCGGTCAGAGCTTCGACAAGTTCATCGTTGCGCCATTCGCCTCACCGCTCCGCCGCCTGACGAACACCCAGAAAGGGGTGGTGGACGCGGTGATGGTCAAGAGCCCGACCGATGCGATCATGAATGCGACCATGGCCGACGTGCAGGAAGTGATGCGCTCGGTGCGCAAGCTCCGGCCAGGTCAGAAGGACAACTTCGTGCTCGAGACGAGCAGCTCGGCTCTCTCCTTTTTTGCGAAGATCAAGCAGTACCTGCTGCTCGCCGGTGTGGTGCTGCCGGCGATCGGACTGATTGTGGGCGCCATCGTCATCATGAACATCATGCTCGTGGCCGTCGCAGAACGGACGCGGGAAATCGGCGTTCGCAAATCGCTCGGCGCACGCCGGCGCGACATCATGGCGCAGTTCCTCGTCGAATCGACCACGCTGTCGATCCTGGGGGCAGCCATCGGTGTCGGGCTCGGAGCGACTCTCGCAAAAATCATTTCCGTGGTCAGCCCGCTGCCGGCCAGCGTCGCGCTGTGGTCCGTCATCGTCGCAGTGCTGGTCGGCGCTGGCGTCGGCATCATTGCCGGTGTCTATCCCGCCTCGCGGGCCAGCCGCCTCGATCCCGTCGTCGCCCTCCGCTCGGAGTAGTCATATGTCGCTCAAGACAAGCATCAGCGGAACGATCGAAGGCGTCGGCATCGCGCTCGAATCCATTCGTGCCAACAAAGTCCGCGCCGGACTCACCATTCTCGGTGTCTCGGTCGGTGTGTTCGTGGTCGTTGCGATCGGGGCCATGATCACAGGCATCAACAACGCCGTCACGAAGGACCTCGCGGCGGCCGGTCCGACGACGTTCTTCGTGAGTCGCGCGCCGATCAGCTTCGAGGCGTGCGACGGCAGCGCGGACACCTGCAAATGGCGCCGCAACCCGCGATTGACCGTGGACGACGCGAAGACGTTTCGTGCCCTGCCCTCCATTCGCGCGGTCATCACGCAGATCAATACGAACGCGAGCGCGCGGTATCGTGGACAGTTCCTGTCGTCGATCAACGTGCAGTCGTTCAGCACCGATTGGTTGCTCGTGGATGGCGGCACCATCGTGTCGGGACGCTCCTGGACGGACGCCGAAGACAAGGCGGGCTCGAAAGTCGCGGTCCTCAACAAAAAAATGGTCGAGCAGCTGTTCGGCGACAGCGATCCGCTCGGCAAGCAGGTCATTATCGGCAACGTGCCATTCGATGTCATCGGCACGTACGACAAGCCGCTCAATCCGCTCGGCAATGACAACGATGCGGTCGTGTACATGCCCATGCAGGCGGCCATCACGGGACTCAACGCACGCCCCTGGTGGGTGAACATCTCAGTGCGACCGCGCGAAGGTGTGAGTCGTGATCAGGCCATCGACGACGTCACCGCCGCGCTGCGCGGCAAGCGCCGCCTGCGGCCGGCCGAAGACAACAACTTTGCCATCATCACGCAAGACAAGATCATGGAAGTGTACGACAAGGTCGTCGGCACCTTCTTCATCGTGATGTTGTCGCTCTCGGCCGTCGGGCTGCTCGTGGGCGGTGTCGGTGTGATCGCGATCATGATGATCAGCGTCACGGAACGCACGCGCGAGATCGGCGTGCGCAAGGCACTCGGTGCAACCGCGGGGCTGATCCTGTGGCAGTTCCTCGTCGAAGCCGCGACGCTCACCGGAATCGGCGGCGCCATCGGACTCGCCCTCGGCGCGCTGGTCGCGTTCATCGTGCGCAGCAACTTCCCGATCCCGGCCGAGATTCCGCTGATGTCCGTTGTCGCGGCAATCGGCGGCAGCATCTTCACCGGCGTCTTGTTCGGCATTCTTCCGGCGTTCCGCGCCGCACGCCTCGATCCCGTCGTCGCACTACGCTACGAGTAGACCATGACCGAGACTCGCACCGATGTGACGGCCGATGCGCACGTCGAGATTCCTTCGGAGCGGGCCTTGATCACCACGCCGAGGCCGGGAAGTACCGCACGAACCGTCGGCCGCGTCATCATTGCGGGCCTGTTCGCGTACTGCGGAATCAACGCGGCGATGCAGGCGTGGAGTGAAGCCCGCGATATCATCACGCACGCGCCGGAACCGTTGCCGGGCATTCTGCTGTTTCAGAGCGCGGTGTTCATCGCCTCCGCCTCGAGCGCCATCGGAACGTGGCGTCGAGCGTCGTGGGCGCCGCGCGCCGTGATTGCATGGGGCGCCGTCGCGTCTGTGTTCGTCGCGTTGCTTCAGCCGATGCTCGCCCTGCCGCTCGATGCACTTCCCGGATTGCTTGCCGGCTCGGCGCTGTTGCTTGCCTTGGCCGCCGGCGCCGTTGCGTTCCTGCGCCGCGACACACCACTCACATCAGCGTCCACCGCCCCAGTTCACGATCGGAAGGAACGGATGTGACTTCTGGTCGGCGATGATGTTCACCACGCCGATCTGCACACCACGGAGTGTGCGCGCATAATTCACGAGACCGATCGACAGACCACGCTGCGTTCCGCGCACGTAGTTGACCGAACTCAGGGACGCACCGCGGAAGCTGCCCCCCTTCTCAAGGCGGAAGAGCACCGGCGCAATCACAATCGCGTGTGCATCGAGCGAACCGACCATCGGCGCCAGATAGGCGCCCACCAGTTTCGGTGCGCCGATACCGAGACCTGCGATGCCGATGCCGCGCATGGTGCCGCCTGCGCCCGCGCCGATCCCGCTGATTGTCAGACCGGTGACGTTGCCTCCCGCGCCAGCTCCGATACTGGCCAGCGCGATGCCAGTCAGGTCGCCGCCGGTGCCGACACCGATGCCGCCAACCGCCAGACCGCGAACGCCTCGCCGGCTCAAACGCCCACGCCGCCAAGCGCGATGCCACGAATCTTCCCGTTGGCGGACGCACCCAGCACGCCAATGGCCAGCCCGTGGACTTCGCCCGCGCCTGTCATCGGCAATCCCAGCGCCAGACCCGTCACCTCGCCGGTGGCGGGTTCATACGGCTGCCAGATCGTCACATTGATGCCGCGTACCCGCTCCAGTCGACGGTCGCGGAAGTTCAGGCGCAGGCCATCCATCCGCGAATAGTTGCCGATCGAAATGACACGAGCGGACCGGTGGCTGCACGACGTCGCGCTGGTATCCTGCGCTGCGACAACGGAAGTCGCGACGGCGAAACCGAGCGTCATGCTGACGGTTGCGATAGCAGAGCGACGCTTGGGCATGCAAAACACTCAATGGTGAAGGCGACCTCGCGGGCTCCTCGCTGTACGCAACGGAGCCCCCGCTGTTTCACCGGCCGACACTATCTGAGTGTGTACGTCAGGCTCACGTTCCAGAGAAACGTTTGTCCGCCGGCGATCGTGGAACGGAGTGGTTTGTTGGCGGTCGCCGAGACGGAAAACGGGGTCCCCCTGCGATTCAGCGTGGCGCCGGAATTCACATACCAGCCATCCTGTGCGTCCGTCTTCAGATAGAAGAATTGAGGCGCGATGCTGAGCGTGTACAACTCGGACAGATGCAGCGACGAAAGCGTCACGCGCGCCGTGAGAAAGTTTGTCGTCCGCACGGTGCCGGGATCGAGACCACGCGACGCCAGATAGTACGAGCCGACGGTCACATGCGGCGTCAGGCGATAACTCGGTGACACCTCTGCCGTGATATAGCGTCGCGCGACGATACCCGATTGCGTGACGCCGCCGAGCACAATGCCCTGCGCCCGGAAATTCAGGGCCGGATGTGCGCCAACCTGAATGTGCAGCCTGTCCCCGCGCACCAACTGATAGCGGCCCCAGAACAGGAACGACCACGGCTTCGCATTGAGCCCGAAGCGGAACTCGGGCTCGAAGCTCCACGGCCCATGGCGTACCGTCATGTTGAGTTGCCCTGCGGGCTTGCCGAGCGTGAAACTCGGGATGACCGAGATGCCCTTGGTCGTGACGCTGATCGCGCCGTCCAAGGTCGTCGGCACGCGAGTTTTCACGCTGTCCTGCGCGCGTGCAGTCAGCGCGACACACGGACAGGCGAAGAGCACCAACACTCGACCGGAAGCGTATCGCCGTGCCATGGAAGCGGTATCGAGGGTGTGATGCCGCCAGAGAGCAGCTGTGACAACGTATCGACGCCGACGGTTCGGTGACAGCGCGACGTCACACGCTGGCCCACGCGCCGGCCTCGAGGCAGCGAGGCGGCTGCCTCCGTGGCTATGATTGACCGATGCGCGCGAATGACGTCTTCCTCACCGCCTACACGCAGCTGCGCGCGAACAAATTTCGCGCCTTCTTCACGCTGCTCGGCATCATGGTGTCCGTCGCGTTCCTTGTCGCCGTCATCGCGATCATCAATGGCATGAACGTCTATGTCAGCGAGCAGGTCGCCGGCTCCCTCATCGGCAAGGATGTGTTTCAGGTGCGGCGCGGTCCGATCTCGCTCGGCCTCGTCGACGATGAAGCGCTGCGAAAGATCCAGAAGCGGCCGCGCATCACGCTCACCGACGCGGCGGTGCTGGAACAGGAACTCCCCGAGGCCGCCGCCATCAGTCTGCAGTCGGGCTGGCCGACGCCGCTGGCGGACGTCGAGTGGCGCAATCGCACGGTCGGCAGCGCGACGGTCTTCGGCGTCACTGCTGACTTTCAGCGGGTGCAGGACTACCGCTTCGAAAGTGGTAATCCCCTCACCGATCTGGACGTGCGCGAACGCCGGCGCGTGGTCGTGATCGGCAATGACATCGCGAAGAATCTGTTCGACGGCGTCGATCCGATCGGGCAGGAGATCCGACTCAAAGGTCAGTTGTTCAGCGTCGTCGGCGTCGTGGCGCCGAAAGGGCGGGTGCTCGGCCAGAGCTTTGACGGCTTCATTCTGATGCCGATCAGTGCCTTCGAATCGTTGTACGGCCGACGCCTGACCACGACCATCAGCGTCAAGATGGCCGATCCCGGCGCACTGCCCGCCGCGATGGGCAAGGCGCAGGAAGCGATGCGCCTCGCACATCGCTTGCGACCAGGTGAGGCCGACGACTTCACCATCGAGACCGCCGATGCGCTCGTGGACTTCTGGAAGAAGCTGACGAAAACGCTGTTCTCGATCATTCCTGCGGTGGTGGCGATCGGCATCGTCGTCGGCGGGGTCGTGATCATGAACATCATGCTGATGTCGGTGACCGAACGCACGCGCGAGATCGGCATCCGGATGGCCGTCGGCGCGTCGCGCGGTGACATTCGCAAACAGTTTCTCGCGGAGTCCGTGGCTGTCTCGGCGCTTGGTGGCGTGCTCGGACTGGCGCTGGGCGCGTTGCTCGCGTGGCTGGTGTCGGCGCTGTCCCCCTTGCCGGCGCGCGTCACCCCCTGGTCGATCACCGTCGCGATCTCGCTCGGCGCGGGCGTGGGTGTGTTGTTCGGTGTGTATCCTGCCGCACGCGCGGCGCGCCTCGATCCGATTGACGCACTGCGGTCCGAATAACCAGTGCCCGCCGCCCGCGCCGTTTCGCAGATCGGCCAGAACATCGCCGTCGCACTCTCCGCACTCCGCGCCAGCAAACTGCGCTCAGCGCTGACGATTCTCGGCGTGGTGATCGGTGTGTCGACCGTGATGACGATGGCCAGTCTCGTACAGGGCATTCGTGATCAGATCGTGCGTACGATCGAGATCGCCGGGCCGACGACGTTCTATGTGCTGAAGGTGTTTTCGCAGACACCGGTCGACCCGAATCGCCTGCCGAAGTACATCCGGATCCGACCGGATCTGATCGACGACGAGGCACAGCGCATTCGCGCATTACCCGAAATTCTGTACGCCGCGTTGTGGGGCCAGGCGATCGCGCGCGTCGAGTACGAAGGGTCGCGCACGCAGAATGTCGCCGTCTTCGGCGCGGATGAAGGCTTCACCGTGATTCAAGGGGGTGAGCTGGCGGCGGGACGCTGGTTCACACGGGCGGAGGTCACCGGCGGTGACAATGTCATCGTGCTGCGTGATGCGATCGCGGACAAAGTCTTCGGTCGCCTCGACCCACTTGGAAAACTCGTGCGCGTCGGTGGGCGACCCGCACGCGTGATCGGGATCTACGTGCAGCCTGGCAATATTTTTTCGCCGCCCGGCTCGGAAATCGGCGCGATCATTCCATTTCGCATGCTTGATGCACAGTTCCAGATCGACAAGACGAACGGCCTCTGGATCCCGGTCAAGCCGAAGCCCGGCGTGAGTGTGAGCGATGCCCAGGCAAGTGTCACCGTCGCGCTGCGCAGCGGTCGAAAGCTGCGTCCTCGCGACAAGAACACGTTCGATCTCGTCACGCAGGATCAGGTGCTCGACACCTTCAACAGTCTCCCGAGTGTGTTCTTTCTCGTGCTGATTGTGCTCTCGAGCGTGGCGCTGCTGGTGGGTGGTATCGGGGTGATGGCGATCATGATGGTCTCCGTCACCGATCGTACGAAGGAAATCGGTCTGCGCAAAGCGCTCGGCGCCACCACCGGCGACATCCGCCTGCAGTTTCTCGTCGAAGCCGCGACACTCACGGGGCTCGGGGGGATTATCGGTGTCATCACTGGCGCCGCCGTCGGCAAACTCGTCACGGTGCTCCTCGACATCACGACGGGTTTTCCCATGACGCTCACGATCGTGGCCGTGACATCCTCGATCGTGGTGGGTGTGATGTTCGGCATCATCCCCGCCAACCGTGCCGCGCGTCTCGATCCAGTGGACGCGCTGCGGTACGAGTAACCCCTGGCCGCCGCACGCCGACCGTTTCAAGGGGTCAGAGCACTTGAAACCGTTCAAGGGGTCAGAGCACTTGAAATCGTTCAAGGGGTCAGAGCACTTGAAACCGTTCAAGGGG
>JANLPZ010000058.1:0-6270 GCA_031367535.1 Gemmatimonadaceae bacterium | reverse complement strand
GTTCTCGACACTGCTCACGATATGCTCGAAGCTGGTGTCGTAGTGCTTGACGCGATACGCGGGCCGGTTCGGCGTTGTGAGGCAGATCCCACACTTGGTGACGACCTGTAACTGCGCGCGCAGCGCCGGCGCCAACGCAAGCGCCTCGCCGAACAGCTGCTCGACGGTGTAGCCACCGTAGATATCGGCATGATCGAACGTTGTCACACCAAGCTCCACACACTGCTCGATCCACCGCAGTCGTTCCTGCGGCGACCACCCCCAATCCCCCATCCGCCACGCCCCGGCCACGACGCGGGACATCAGCGGTCCGTCGTGCTCGGTCTTCGTTCGAATCATCTGATGCATGCGTTGCTCGCTCCGTCGGGTTCAGTGTCTTGCAAAATCCTTTCACTGCTTGTCTCGCACGGAGACACAGAGACATCTCCAGCATTTCAAGCAAACAATTTTCGCGCGGGGCTCGCGGGGGACGCGGGGAAGTGCAACTGCAAAAGGCTTTTCTGACTGCACTCCGCGACGCTGTTTCAAAAGCACTTGTTATTCCCCCGCGGTTCCCCGTGAACCCCGCGCGAAGTCTTTTCTCCGCCGAATGCCTTACAACCCTCCGTGTCTCCGTGCCTCTGTGCGAGACATGCAGTTACTTCACGAGACTGATCGCCACAGGCTGCTCCGCGGGAACGGTTTCGCCCTTGATCAGCCGCATCGCGGTAAGCACTGCGAGCCGGCCCATTTCGCGCGGGTTCTGCGCGATGGTCGCGGCCATGCGTTTTTCGGTGATGGCTTTGCGCGCGTCGTCCTGCGCATCGAAACCGACCACGCTGATCGCGCGCGCCTTGCCGGCGGCGGCGATGGCTTCGAGGGCGCCGAGGGCCATGACGTCGTTGCAGGCGAAGAGCGCGGTGATGTCGGGGTGCGCCTGGAGAATGTTCTGCGTCACGTTGAACGCCTGGTCACGCTCCATGTTGGCCGGCTGCGACGCGACGACCTGCATGCCGGCGGCACCCGTGAGCGCCCGGCGGAAGCCACGCAGACGGGCGTCGGCGGTCTCATGACCCGGCACACCTTCGAGCACCGCAACCTTCGCCGTGCCACCAGTCCGCTCGATCAGGAATGCACCGGCCATGCGGCCGCCATCTTCATTGTCCGAGCCGATGAATGTCGCCACGCGCCCGCCATCGGCTCTCAGCGTCGCGGCATCGACACGCGTGTCCACGACAACGACAGGGATCTTCGCCGCGTTCGCCTTCACGATCGCAGGCACGATTTCCTTCGACCCGTTCGGCACCAGCAGCAACACCTTCACGTTACGCTGAATCAGGTTCTCGACAATTTGCATCTGCCGCTCGACGTCGATCTCGCGCTCGGGCGCCTGCACCACGAGCTCGAGGCCGAGACTGTCCGCGGCGGCCTTCGCGCCCGCTTCCATGTCGATGAAGAATTGGTTGTTGAGCGTCTTCACCACCAGCGCGACCGTCGGCTTCGTCTTTGAATCCACACCACGGTTGCACGCCGTGATGGATACGACGGCCATCAGCGCCAGCAGGCGGCGGGCTGCGACTGACAGGTTGACCGGTGTGCGCATGCAGGTCAGCGGGTGGAACGGTGGACGCGACGACGGAGCCCCATGTCGATCAGCACAGCGACGATGATCACCACGCCGATCGCCACCTGCTGAAGATACGACGAGACACCGAGCAGGTTGAGGCCATTGCGCAACACACTCATGATCAGCGCGCCAATCAGCGTCCCGATCACCGACCCCGATCCGCCGAGCAGGCTGGTTCCGCCAATCACGACGGCAGCGATCGCATCCAGCTCATACCCGATACCGGCAATCGGTTGCGCGGAATTGAGTCGCGCGACAAGCAGGATCGCGCAGAGGCCCGCCGACAGGCCACTGATGGCGTAGACGAACGTCTTGTACAGTTTGACATTGACGCCAGCCAGCGACGTCGCTTCCTCGTTGCCACCGATCGCATACATATAGCGGCCGAGCACTGTGCGCGTCAGCACGATGTAGGCGAACAGGTAGAGCCCCAGCATGAGCACCACCGGCGCCGGCACACCCATCACACGTGACGTTGCAAGGACACGCAATCCGTCGGGAAATCCCGAAATGGGACGGCCGTCCGACAACATCAGCGCCACACCTCGCGCGACACTCATCATGCCAAGCGTGGCGATGACCGGTGGCAACGACCCGCGAGTGACCATCAATCCGTTCAGCACACCGGTAACAACACCGGCCGTCACACCAGCGACCACGGCCACCGGCACCGGCAATCCGCGCTGCAACGCCGAGCCGATCACGATGCCGGCCAGCGCCACCAGCGATCCCACCGACAGATCGATGCCACCCGTCAGAATCACGAATGTCATCCCGATCGCGATCACGCCCACAATCGCACTCTGCTCGGCCACGTTCGTCAGATTCGCCGCGGTCGCGAAATACGGCGTCGCGATCCACAACCCGAGACAGAGGACGAACAATCCCAGCGCCGTCCCCGCCTCACGTCCGGCAACGATCCTGCGCAACGTGGTGCGTGAAATCATCGCGTCACATGCCCACCGCGCACGCCATCACCCGCTCGGGCGTCGCATCCGCACGAGTGAACTCACCCGCAATACGCCCTTCGCGCATCACTAGCACACGATCCGACAGGCCGAGCACCTCGGGCAGGTCGGATGACATCAGCACGATCGCCACACCATTCGCTGCCAGCTCATTGATCAGCAGGTAGATCTCCTGCTTCGAGCCAACGTCGATGCCGCGCGTTGGCTCATCGAGAAACAGGATGCGCGCGCCGGTCGCGAGCCACTTCGCAAGCACGATCTTCTGCTGGTTGCCACCACTCAGATTCTGCGCCAGCTGCTTCACGCTCGGTGTGCGTATCCGCAGGTCGCGCACGGCAGCTTCCGCCGTTGCGTGTTCGTGCCGGCTGCGCACGATGCCGAGTTTCGCCAGGCGTGACAGAATCGGCAACGCGACATTGTCGCGCACGGAGCGTGACAGCACGAGCCCTTCGCGCTTTCTATCCTCGGTGACGAATCCGATGCCAGCCGCAATCGCATCGCGTGGCGAACGGATCGTCACTGCCGTGTCATCGACGTAAACGGTGCCGCCGTCGATCGGCTCGAGTCCGAACACGGCGCGTGCGATCTCGGTGCGGCCGGCGCCGAGCAACCCCGCAAAGCCCACAATCTCGCCGGCGCGCACGGTGAAACTGACTTCGTGCAGCGAGCGGCCATGTGACAGCTTCTCGACGCGCAGTTTCGCCTTGCCCATCGTGCGTGCGGACGCCGGCACCAGCTCGTCGACATCGCGATTCGCCATCAGCCGCACGAGTTCGCGTCGATCAGCCATGTCGATCGGCTGCGTCACGACATGACGTCCATCGCGCAGCACAGTGATGCGGTCACCAATCGCGAAGATCTCGTCGAGCCGATGCGAGATGTAGATGATCGCCACACCGCGCACGGTGAGGCCGCGAATCGTCTCGAACAGCCGCGCCGTTTCACGTTCGGTGAGGGCCGACGTCGGCTCGTCCATGATCAGGATCTTTGCGTCGAGCGACAGTGCGCGCGCGATCTCGACGAGTTGCTGTTGTGCGATACTCAGTGCGCCGACGAGTTCATTCGGGTCGATGCTCGCGCCAAGTTGCGCCAGCAGCGCGGCGGCGCCGCGCACCATCGGCCCGTGGTCGAGCATCCCGACCCGTGTCGGTGCTCGGCCGAGGTAGATGTTCTCCGCCACGGTCATTTCCGGCACGAGGGCGAGTTCCTGATGGATGATCGCGATGCGGGCGTCGCGGGCGGCGCGTGGCGTGTCGAGCAGCGCCGCACGACCGTCGATCTCGATGTCGCCATCGTCGCGGCGCAGGCCACCGCTGAGAATCTTCATCAGCGTCGATTTGCCGGCGCCGTTCTCACCAAGCAGGATGTGCACCTCGCCGGCGCGCACGTCGAGATCAACACCGGCCAACGCCTGCACCCCGGGAAATGCCTTCGCAATGCCGCGCATGCGCAGCGCTGGCTGAGGCGGATGGATTATGGCCAAGGGCATTCCCGAAATTACACCGTGGCAGCGTTCCGTGCCGCGGGCGACCGGCTATGACCTCCGCGCGTGATTTCGCCTGCGCGCGCGGTGAAATGCGACGGCTTGTCGAGAAGATCTGAACAGCTTGTCTCGCACAGAGTCACGGAGTCACAGAGACTGCCGGTATGATTTTCTGGGGTGGAGGAATAGTTGCGAACGCGAGAGCAATTGAATCGGATCACTGGAATGATCATCGACTCGGCGCTGTCGATTCACCGCGACTTCGGGCCGGGATTGCTGGAATCCGTCTATGAAATGATGCTTGAGTGCGCACTGGTCGACCGCGGCCTGTTTGTGCGACGGCAAGTGGCAGTCCAGTTCACCTATCGAGGCCGGTGCTTCAAGGACGCATTTCGCGTCGACCTGCTCGTGGAAGAGTGCGTCGTGGTCGAGCTGAAATCGGCGATCCGGGATGAGCCGGTATTCGCGAAGCAGGTACTCACCTACCTGCGTGTGCTGAATCTTCCGATCGGACTCGTCATCAACTTTGGCGCACCACTTCTCAAGGATGGTGTGCGTCGACTTGTCAACGACAGACCACGAAGTTCACACGTCGAATGCACCTTTTTTACGGACACGCGATTGCCCGAATGATCACGGTCCCTCTGTGGCTCCGTGACTCTGTGCGAGACATGCAGTTCAGTCCCGCGCCTGCGCCTTGTAGCGACGGTGCCAGACGATGCCGGTGGCGGTGGTGACGAGGAAGACGAGCGACAGCAGCGTCAGCACGGACGCAGTGCCGAGGTTCGGGTGACCGGCGGTGAGCTGCATCGTCTCGAGGACGAATCCGGCGCAGATGATGGCCACGCCGAACATCGTCTGCGACTTGTTCTTGTAGTCGGGGGTCATGTAGTCGGGGGTCATGCGAGCTCCGTGGTCAAACCTGCAACGCGAGTGTCGAATGAAATACGCGTGAAGTCGACCTTCGGATGCAAGAGGCGCGTGAGCGTGCGCGCCGAGTGTTGGCAGAGTGTGTGCCGTCGAGCGAGGTCGGGAGCGCGGCGCCACGCCCCCGAACCTTCCGTTCGCTCATGCGTTCGCGGTCAGATACTTCTCGATGTTCAGCAGCTGCGATCCCCAGCCCTTCGTGTTCATCTCGAATGCCAGCGGGCGACGCGAGGCGGGAATGCCGTCGAAGCCTGACTCGACGACCGAGAGCAGCGTCCCCCCATCACGCTCCTCGAGCGTGAAGGCGACCAGCGTGCGCGGTTCGGCGGAGTAGTCGACCCCCTCGTCCATGGCGAATGGCCGCCAGCGGTACGAGAAGCGTGTTTCGGGCGTGATCTCCTCCACGAGCATCTCGAAGTCCACGTGCGCGTACTTCGGCGAATGGGATCGGCCGTGGACGGCCTCGCCGGCCCGGAACTCTCCCTCGAGCTGCATGCCGAACCAGACGCGGAATTCGCTCACGGTGGTCAACGCCGTCCAGACGCGGGAGCGCGGGAAGGCCAGCTGGACCGATCGCTCGATACGATCACTGACGGTATTACTCTCGCTGACGCTGGCGGAAGACATGAGCTCCTCGATGGTGGACGGTGCCGTGTGACACTGCGGGGTGGCGTCGCCTGCGACGCCGTCGATGACCGTGCCGCGCAGCGATGCGCGCTGGCCTCAGTGTATGGCTTGACAGACATATACGCAAGGAGGCATATACGCGTCATGCTACAGACCTTTACGGCGCTCGCCGAGCCCAACCGCCTCCGCATCATCGAACTGCTGCGCGCCGGACCGCAGCCCGTCGGGGTCATCGGCGAGCGGCTCCGACTGTACCAGCCACAGGTGTCCAAGCACCTGCGCGTCCTGCGCGACGCCGGGCTGGTGGACGTGCACCCGCGCGCCCAGCAGCGCCTCTACGCGCTGCGATCCGAACCACTGCGCGACCTCGACACGTGGCTCGAACACTTCCGCGCGCTGTGGGATGAGCGGCTGTCGAACCTCGAGCGCTATCTCGTTGCGACGCAGGCACAGGAGGACGTCGACATCGCCGCGTCTCCACCCGCGCACGACACGCAAGGCCAGGCGAAACGCAAGCGTGCGAAACGGCACTGAGCACCTGCGCTGTCGAACTGCGTGTCTCGCACAGAGCCACAGTGCCACTGAGGGTTCGCGCGCGATCGAACGAACAGTTTTCGCGCGGGGCTCGCGGCGGACGCGGGGAAGGGCAACTACAAAGG
>JANLPZ010000007.1:0-82237 GCA_031367535.1 Gemmatimonadaceae bacterium | reverse complement strand
CAGCTTCTTCGGCTCCTTCGGCAAGCGCGGTCGCGGCTACGATGTTGCCGAACTCGTCAGTCAGATCAGTGAGATCCTTGGACTTGGCCGCGAGTGGAAGGTGTACATCGTCGGCGCCGGCAAGATTGGCGCGGCGCTCGTCAGCTATCGAGGCTTCTCGCAGCGCGGCTTTCGAGTGCTGGGCATCTACGACAACAATCCGCAGCTCGTCGGACGAATGATCGATGGTGTTGGCGTGCGGAGCATGTCGCAGCTCGAACACGACGCGGCGCGCGAAATCCCGGACATCGCCGTCATCACTGTGCCGGCGGAAAATGCACAGGCGGTGGCGGACCTCGTCGTGAGCGCGGGCATTCGCGCGATCATGAATTTTGCACCGGCACCGATCCACGTACCGAACACGGTCACGGTGAAATCCGTGAACATGGCGCTCGAGCTTGAAGGGTTGGCTTACGCTCTCGTGCACCGCGATTCGACCGCCGGCTGAAACGCAACTCAGCGCGAAGCGTCGTCCGTCGATGTGGCGGGCAGTGCGTGCAGCAACTTCGCAAACTGTGCGGCCGACAAGGTTTCGGGCCGCGCTTCCGGATCGAGTCCAGCGGTAGCCAGCGCAACATCCGCGTCTTCCGCAGACAGGCCACGCACCGTACGGACCACGCGGCGCAGCTGCTTGCGACGCAGCCCGAACGACGAGATGACCAGCTTGCGAAACGCCGCTTCGTCCGCGGCGGCAATCACGGGATCGGTACGCGGGACGAGTTGGACAATTGCAGATTCCACCGAAGGCGGCGGATTGAACGACGTCGGCTTGACGATGCCGCGCAACGTCACCGTGGCCAGCGCCTGGAGGTTCACCGACAACGCACCGTATTCCTTCGACCCCGGTGCGGCGACTGCGCGATCAGCCACTTCGCGCTGCACCAGGAACACTGCGCGCTCCGGACGCGGACGTGTCATTGCATGAAAGATGATCGGCGTCGTGATGTAGTACGGCACGTTGCCGACCAGTAGATACGAGCCGCCCGCCACCTCACCGAGAGACAGCGCAAGCACGTCGGACTCAATCACGCTGACATGCGGCTGATCAGCATATCGCGCGCGCAGAATCGGCACCAGGAGTTTGTCCACTTCGATCGTGATCAGACGTCCCGCACGCGCGGCAAGCCGATCGGTCAGCGCACCGCGCCCCGGCCCGATCTCGATCACCGTATCCGAGCGCGTGATGTCGAGTGCATCCGCGATCTTGTCGAGCGCACGAGTGTCGGTCAGAAAGTGCTGACCCAGCCGCTTGCGGATCGGCGGCAGTCGCGGCTCACGGGCGTCGTTGCTCATGGTGCGCTCTGCAACGCTGCGATGGCCGCGGCGTGCACAATTTCTTCCGCGGTCGTGCCACGCGAGAGATCCAGCGATGGCTTCCGCAGGCCCTGCACGATCGGACCGATGGCGGTTGCGCCGCTGAGATGCTGCACGAGTTTGTACGCGATGTTGCCCGCATCGAGTGAAGGAAAAATCAGGACGTTCGCCTTGCCGGCGACCGCGCTGCCAGGCGCCTTGCGCGCCGCGACCATCGCGTTCAACGCAGCGTCGGCCTGCAACTCGCCATCCACCCACAGATCCGGGCGACGCGCTCGCGTGAGTGCGACCGCCTGTCGCACACGCAGCACCGTCGCGGCCTCGGCACTGCCACGCGTGCTGAAGCTGAGAAACGCAATCACGGGTTCATCGCCGACAATACGCACACGGTCCGCTGCCGCAGCAATTGCGATATCCGACAACTGTTCGACACTCGGCTCCGGAATCACGCCGCAATCACTGAATGTGAGCACTTCGTGCGGCCACATCGGACCATTCGCCGGCGCCACAAGATAGAACGCGCCTGATACGCTGCGACTGCCACCTTCTGCACCGATCAGCCGCAACGCCCAGCGCAACACGTCAGCGGTGGTATTCACGGCGCCGGCAATACACGCAGCCGCATCGCCCATCGCCACCAGCGCGTTCGCGAACGCCAATGGATTGCTCGCGTCGGCTCGCGCCTCCTGCTCATTGCGCGACCGGGAGTGCGCCCATCGCGCGAGACAATCCTCGACGTCGGCAAGCTGCGCGCTTTCGTCCGGAATGATCGGAATACCACCACGCGCACGCACCGCCGCGACGTATGTGACATCGGGAATGATGACCAGCGGTGTCGCGATGCCGAGCGCCGACACACGACCGATGGCTTCGAGCGTGCGTTCGTCGGTGCCTTCAGCGAAGACGATACGAGGGCATCGTTCGGCCGCGCGTTTGTGCAGCGTCGCGAGAAAACCGCTCACCGTTCGGCGTAGCGGAACTTCGCGTGCAACGCCGCCACGACGGTCGGATGCGTGAGATCCGCCACATCGCCACCGAAACGTGCCACTTCACGCACCATCGAACTCGAGATGTACGTCGTGTCGAGTGACGGCACCATGAACACCGTTTCCAGATCGGCGGCGAGGTGGCGATTCATCAACGCCATCTGGAACTCGTACTCGAAGTCGCTCACCGCGCGCAGGCCGCGGATGAGCATCGAGGCGCCCGTTTCATGCGCCAGATCGACAAGCAGTCCGTCGAAGCCTCGCACCTGGATGCGCGGCTCATCATCCGTCGCACCTTCAATGAACCGCACGCGCTCCTCGGCGCTGAACAACGAGACCTTCTTCGGATTCGTCGCCACGGCCACGACGAGCGTATCGACGAAATGCAGGCTGCGCCGCATCAGGTCGAGATGGCCCCGTGTGACGGGGTCGAAGCTGCCGGCATAGAGCGCAATGCGACTCATCGGGTGGTGGGCTCGGATCCGGGGAAAACCGCGGGAGTCTGGGGCTGGTGGCGCGTCGTCGACGTTCGACTAGCCGCGAAAGAAAGTAATGGCCGTCTGCCCGTATCGACGGCGGTCGCCGCCATCGCCCAACTCCAGCGCGGCCGGATGCTCGATGCCGAGCACTGTCGCGAACGGTACGGCGTACCACGCCGCACTCAACCCGGCCGCGATCTTCTCCGCGTACGGCGGATCGGCAAAACCGAGCGAAAAGGCTGCGGCGGCCAGTCCCTTCACGAACTGCTCGGCGTCGCCCCGATGCAGCGTGTACTGACTCGGCGATGCCCCGAGCGAGGCGAGGTTCTGTTGAATCGCGGCCAGCGCCGAGGGCGATGAATCGACGAATGTCACATGCGCCGCACCACGACTGAGCGCCTCGATACCGAGTGCGCCGGATCCTGCGCATAGATCCACGACGGTTGCCTTCGGAACATCGAACTGAATGATGCTGAACCAGGCCTCACGCACTCTGTCACCGGTAGGTCGGACCTCACCCTTGGCGGGAATTGCGATCTGCCGTCCACGCCACGCGCCGCCGATGATGCGCACGGTTCAGCGCCGCACGTCGACGAGATTCAGCTGCAACCGATCGGCGCCGCGATAATCGTCGCGATCGAGCTTGAATGCGAGGTCGACGGGTATCGCGGGATCGAGCAGTTTCGCGCGCTCACCGAGACGCCATCCGATCGTGGCAATGGCGCCGCGATCGGTGCTGACGGCGCAGCGCACGCCATCGGTGCTGCCGATGCGTTTCGGCGCCGAGTCGATACGCGCGCCGCGCAACGCCAAGGTTGGCGTCGGGTTGCCGAGTCCATGTGGCTCGAAGTATTGCAGCAACTTTTCGAGTTCATCGGTGATGTCCGCTTGGCACACTTCGAGATCGATACGCTGCTCGGGCACCAGATCGTCCGCGGTCAGCCGGTCGCGCGCGATCGTGTTGAACCGATCCTGCAGTGCGGGTACGAGTTCGGTCTGCACCGTGATACCGGCGGCCGCACGATGCCCACCGAAACGCACGAGGTGCTCGCGGCACGCAGACAATCCAGCGTGCAGATCGAATGCGCTGATCGAACGGCCGCTCCCCTTGCCGATGTCGCCATCCAGCGCGACCATCACGACAGGTCGTGATACCTGCTCGACGATGCGCGACGCCACGATGCCGATCACGCCGGCATGCCATCCCTGCTTCGCGATGATCAGTCCATACTGCTCGTCGAGATCGATAGTATCGACGATGCGCATCGCCTCGTCGAGCGTCGTGCGATCGAGCGACTGTCGCCGTTGATTCAGCTCCTCGAGCTCGCGCGCAATTTCATTCGCCTCGCCCTGATCATCCGTCAACAGCAGTTCGACACCGCGCATCGCATTGCCGAGACGTCCGACAGCATTCAACCTCGGCGCGAGGATGTAGCCGATGCGACCGGCACTGAGCGGCTTGCCGTCGAGTCCTGCCGCGCGAATCAGCGCTCGCAGCCCGGCATTCCTCGTGTCGGCCATCAGCTTCAGGCCGCATTTCACAAGAACGCGATTTTCCCCGCGCAGTGGCGCCAGATCGGCAACCGTTGCCAGTGCCACGAGATCAAGCAGCGTGAAGACATAGTTTTCGCTGGCACCCATGGCGCGCGTGACTGCGAGCGCGAGCTTGAATGCGATGCCGACCGCTGCGAAGTCCTTGTCTGGCGACGGACAGCCAGGCTGCTTCGGATTGAGTATCGCGGCGCACACCGGCAATGGGCCGCCGGGCAGATGGTGATCACTGACGATCACATCGATGCCCGCTGCATTCAGCGCCGCGATGGCCGGCAGCGCACTGGTGCCACAATCGGCGGTGAGCACAACGCGCGCTTTCGCGACGATGGCCGCCTGAACGCCGGCGTCAGTCAGGTCATATCCATCGGTCAGGCGATGCGGAATGAATGGCACCACGACCGCACCCAGCTGACGCAGCGCACGCGTGAGCAGCGCCGTGCTGCACATGCCGTCGACGTCGTAGTCGCCGTGCACGAGCACCGTCTCACCGCTGCGAATTGCGCGCACCAGCCGATCGACTGCCGCTGACATGCCAAGCAGTTCGTACGGATCACCGAGCTGCTCGAGGCGTGGACGCAGAAACCTGCGCGCGTCGTCGATGTCGCCGTAGCCGCGCTGCACGAGCAGTTGACACAGCACGGGCGGTAGAGACAGCGCCGCCGAGAGCCGTTCCACCAACTGCGCATCCGCGACCGGCGATGCGAGCCAGCGGGCGGGTGGACGGAGACGCGGCATCGTGGCAGTCATGGGAACAAGTTACGAGTCATGCCCGATGCGAACAACACAAAATCCTGCACCGACCGGCGAAGCAACGCATCACGTCCGAAATCGCTCGGCGAGCAGTGCGCGGCGTTCCTGTCGGAGCGCCTCGCGCTCCAGTTCCAGCTCCCGTCGCGCATCGCCGTCAGTGTCACGAATGAGCCCATCGAGGTCACGCAACGTGTGATCGAGCTGTCGCACGCGAAACTGTCGCACCGCACCACTCAGTTGCTGGGGGCCTGGAAAAGGCGCCAGATCGGCCGTCCGGGCCACGACTTCGAGAAACACATCCATCGCAAACGGCGCCTCGGTCTCGAGTGCCAGCTCCACGGCGTCGAGCGGCTCATCCGCACCCAGCGTGATCAGGAGATCGTAGATGGCGCGCAGGCGTGCGTCCTCGAACAGATCAGCGTCGATCTGCTCCGACGCTTCGCGTACCCAACGGCGGTCCTGAATCAGCAGCGCGACGACCGACAGCTCGGGCCCGGCGACCAATCCGTTGTTGGTCGCACGCGGACGAGAGGAATCCATCTTCCAACCTGTCTCCTGCCGCTTCTTCTGCCATTTGCCGCGCGGCGGTGCATCGAGCGGCGGCGGCGGCACTACCGGCACTTCATACACGGGGTCACGCTGCGGCGGATCGTCATACATGCGTGGATCGCCGGGCTCGGAGTGCGGCATCTCCGGCGCTATCGGCCTGCCCCGCGCAGCGCTCCTCGCCGGAGGCGTCGCCGTGCCTGGCGTCGCGCGGCGCACCCTGGGCTGCTCTGCCACTTCCTTTTCGATCACTGCCGACGCGACGCGTGTGCGATCGGACAGTGAGGCGATGTAGAGCGAACGCGTGACGTCGTCTGCCGTCGCACGAAGTGTCGGCAGGACTTTGTCGATCGCCTTCCGCGCTTTCGACAGATCACCAAACCATCCCTTGCGATCGAGCAGCTGCAACTGACGCTCGAATACATCGGTCGCGGCGTGGAGCGCGCGATCAAGGCCAGTGCGACCGTATTTGACGAGGAAGGTGTCAGGGTCATCGCCCTCCGGCAGTGACACAACACGCACGGCTGCCTTCTGTCGCAGCAGTTCCATGCCCGCGCGGAACGTCGCCTTCTGCCCCGCCTCGTCGCTGTCGTAGAGCAGAAACACATTCTTCGAATATCGCGTCAGCAGCTGCGCCTGCCCTTCCGTCAGCGCGGTGCCGAGTCCCGCGACAGCGTGCGTCGCACCTGACAAATGACAGCGGATGACATCCATGTAGCCTTCAACCACCAACGCCTGATCTTCCTTGCGCATCGAATTTTTCGCCCAGTTCAGCCCATACAGCAAAGAACCCTTGCTGAACACGGGTGAGTCAGACGAGTTCAGATACTTCGGTTCGCCGGGCCCCATCAGCCGCCCGCCAAATCCAACCGGATGTCCCGAGGCATCGTGGATCGGAAACATCACGCGATTCCGGAATCGCGCGCGTGTTCTGCCATCTTCGTCGCGCTTGACGAGCAGACCCGCGTCGAGCAGCTGCAGTTCGTTGTAGCCGAGGGCACCGAGCTTCGCGCGCAGCACATCGGCGTCCGCCGGAGCGTAGCCGATCTCGAAGCGATCACATGCCACACGATCGAGCCCGCGCGATGCGAGATAGGTCTGTGCCGCCGTTCCATCCGTCGACCAGAGCGTGTCGCGGAACAGTTCCGCCGCCGCGCCGAGCAACGCCCACACTGGTTCCCGCGCGTCACGTGCCTCGTCGCGCACTCCACGCGTTTCGACGATCACGATGCCGGCACGATCCGCCGCCGCACGTACCGCCGTCGGCCAGTCCATGCCACCATGCTTCTGCAGGAACGTGAACACGTCGCCGCTCTCGCCACACTTGAAGCAGTGGTACGTGTTGTTGCGCGTGGAGACGCTGAAGTTCGGATTCTTCCCGCCGTGGAACGGACACGGGCCGCGGAAATCGTGACCGACGCGACGCAGCTTCACAACTTCACCGATGATCGCCACCAGATCCGCCGCGTCGCGAATGCGCTCGATCGTCTCCTGCGGAATCATCGATGGTTGTCGCGACGGGTCAGCGCAGTTCAGCGATCGTCACGCCGGCGCCGCCCTCGTTCCACAGCCCCATGCGATGAGACGCCACACGCGACTCGTTGCGCAGCATCGTCGTCACGCGCTCACGCAACGCACCCGTTCCCTTGCCGTGGATGATGCGCAGTTCCTTGAGATCGGCACGCACCGCCGTGTCGATCGCCCGTGAGACGAAGTCGTCGATCTCGCTGACACGCATACCGCGCAGATCGACTTCACCGGCGCCCATCGGCGGCCCGGTGTCTTCATCCGGATTGCTGATTGCGACGGTCACCGTCGCCCGCTCTGGCTTCTTGCCGGTGGGACGCAAGGTGGCCAACGGGAAGTTCATCTTGAGCGCACCAATCGCCACGGTGCCAAGCCCGTTCTTCACATCGATCAAGGTGCCGACACGATTGCCGAACGCACTCGCCTCGACGAGTTCACCCAGCTCAGGCAAACGATCCACGCCACCGCGACGCGTACGCGCCACCTCGGCCGCTTTCGCACGCTGCTCGTCGAGCAATCGCTCCAGCTCGCGGCCCTGCCGCTGCGCCTCGGTCTCGACCACGCGACGTGCCGCACGCGCCGCGTCCTCGATCTCCGCCGCGCCCTTCGACTTCAACTCGGCGATCACACTCTCGATCGTCTGTCGTGCCTCGAGCAGGTGTGCGCGCGCAGACTTGCGCGATTCCCGTTCGAGTTCGCGTTCCTTGTCCTTGAGCGTGCGCTCACGCGAGTCCAGCGCACCGCGCTGCTGTTCCGCGTCCGTCACGAGACGGTCGAGCTGCTCTTCGCGCTGCGCCAGCACAGCGTCGCGCGCCTCGAGGTCCGCCAGCAGTCGATGCACGTCGCGCTCGACCTTCGGCACTCGCTCCTCGGCGCGATCGAGCACGTCGCCCGGCAGATCGAGCCGTCGCGCGATGCTGAGTCCGTACGAGCGACCCGGGATGCCTTTCAGCAGGCGATAGGTGGGTGCCAACTTCACCGCGTCGAACTGCAGCGATGCGTTCACGACGCCAGGCACTTCCGCTGCCAACTCCTTGAGCGCACCGAGATGTGTCGTTGCCACGGTGATCGTATTGCGCCGCGTCAGTGCTTCGAGAATCGCCCCGCCGAGTGCAGCGCCTTCGAGGGGATCGGTGCCCGAGCCCAGCTCGTCGATCAAGACCAGCGAGCGATCACTCGCACCGCGCAGAATTTCACGCTGATGCACGAGATGCGCGCTGAACGTCGAGAGATTCGCTTCAAGCGACTGCTCGTCACCGACATCCGCGAAACAGTCGTCCACGATCGGCAGCCGACTCTCCGGACCCACGGGCGCCGGAATGCCACTCTGCAACATCGCGCAAAACAACCCGAGTGCCTTGAGCAGCACCGTCTTGCCCCCGGTGTTCGGCCCCGAGATCAGCAGCGTGCGTTCGTCCGGCAGCAACACGAGGTCGAACGGCACAACGGCAGCGTTCCGCGCCAGCAACAGCGGATGCCGACCGAAGCGTACCTGCAAGCCATCGGCTGGCTCGCCAAGTTCTGCAGGTTCACATCCGAACTCATTCGCGTATCGCGCCCTGGCATACAGCACATCGAGTTCCACGAGCGCCGCAAATGCCTCGAGCATCGCCGGTTGCAGCGGGCGGATGTTGTCGCTCAACTCGCGCAGAATACGCTCGACCTCCCGCTGTTCATCAGCTTCGAGCTCGCGAATGCGATTGCCGAACTCCACGGCCGCTGGCGGTTCGATGAAGACCGTCGCGCCGGTGCCGGACGAGTCGTGCACGATGCCGCCGAGTGCCGCGCGCGCGTGTGACTTCACCGGAATCACATAGCGGCCATTCCGCACCGTGACCGACATGTCGCTGACCTGATGGTTCGGTTCGAGCTGCGACATGATCCGCTCGAGCAGTCGCACCAATTCTCCCTGCGCACCCATCAACTCACGGCGCAATCGTCGGAGCGTCGGTGACGCATCATCACGGACGGCGCCGTCACCATCGATCGCCTTGTCGATCGCATCCTCATCACGCTGCGCCGCAATCAGGCGCGCCGCAAACGGCAGCAGATACGCGGTCGCCATGGCGGGACGTCGCGGATCACGCAGCGCGGATTGAGTGCGACGGCTCGAGCGCAGTAACGTTGCAATGCCGGTGAGCTGCGTGCCTTCGAGCGCCGCGCCCTCCAGCCGCAGGCGCGAGAGTGCCTGACGCACATCGGGAACCGGCTCCGGATGCCACCCACCCTCACCACTCAGGACCGCGCGCATCGCCTGCACGCGTGCAAGCTCCGACGCGAGCCACACGCGATCCGTGCGCGGCCGCAACGCGCGCACAGCGACCGCGCCGAGCGTCGACGACGCACGATCGGCGACGACATCCAGCACACGGGGAAACTCGAGAACGGACAACGCGTGAGTATTCACGACTCGAAAGATGCGGAAGAATCGGAGCGAGTGCACGGGCACAGTCCTGCGGCGCACGCGCATCGGGTCGTACGGACGCAAACCGGCCCGATCACTCTGACGTTGAGAGCGATCGGGCCGGTGACCAACTGTGGGAAGAAGCTTAGACGAGCTTCGCCAGTTCCTCGCGAACAATCGCGTTGATGACACTGCCCTCGACCTGACCCTTGAAGCGGGGCAACACCTTGCCCATGACCTGTCCCATGACGGTCACGCCACTGGCGATGACCTCCTGAACAGCACTCCGGATCACAGCCGGATCAATTGCAACCGGGAGATATCGCTCGAGGATCACGATTTCATCGCTCTCCTTCTGCGCCAGCTCCGGACGATTGGCGGCTGTGTATTGCTCCACCGAATCGCGCCGCTTTTTGATTCCCTTGCGCAGGACTTCGATGACTTCCGAATCCTGGACTTCGCGCTTCTCTTCGACTTCGATCACGCGAACCCGCTCCTTCACGTCGGCGATGATTGTGCCGAGGAGCAGCAGCACTGGCTTGTCCTGCGCACGGCGCGCGGTGATCAGATCACCGTTCAGCCGGGTGTGTGTCTCGGTCGGCAAAACTTAGAACGACCGCGTACGACGATTCTTGCGGGTGGCCGCATTCATCTTGCGCTTGCGTTTCTCCGACGGCTTCTCTTAGTGACGATGTTTGCGGAGATCGGAAAGGATCCCTGCCTTCTCGCACTTCTTCTTGAACCGCTTGAGCGCGCGCTCGAAGTTCTCGTCTTCATGGATGACGACTTCTGCCAAAAGCTTCTTCCCCCCTTCGTGGCGTTGGTTGCGCCGGCTGGAGTTCTAGTGGTGAGCCGATGAACATACCCGGCTAACGTGCGTGGCGTCAATGAGTTGAGTGGATGTTCATGGGGATGTTCATGGGGATGTTCATGGGGACGGACCCTATGATGTCGTGGGGTCCGTCCCCATGAGCTCAGGAACTCCGTCCCCATCACCATCAGCCCGGCGGCCAGGACAGTGCCCGGCCCGCGAGGAGATGGGCGTGCAGATGACGCACCGTCTGACCGCCGTCCGCGCCGGTATTCATGACCACGCGGTATCCTGACTCTGCGACGCCGAGCGATCTGGCAACCTCAGCCGCCAGCAGGCTGATCCGTCCTGCGATGAGCGGATCCGTGACATCGGACAGCGAACCGTAGTGCGCCTTTGGAATGACCAGCACATGGGTCGGCGCCTGCGGGCTGATGTCCCGGAACGCCAGACACTCATCCGTCTCGGCCACGATCTGAGCCGGGATTTCCTTGGCCGCGATGCGGCAGAACAGACAGTCAGCCATGGAACGCGTCAGATTCGGGTAACGGCCAGCTGGGTCCGGACGACGCCCAGTGCGACGATCGCGGCAGTCTCCATCCGCAGAATGCCACCTGCCAGCGCCACGCGCTTGAAGCCGGCGTCGATCAGGCGATCCGTCTCGTCAGTCTCGAAACCGCCCTCTGGACCGACCGCGATCACGACGGGCCCGACCATCGACACGGACAACATCGGCACGCCTTCGGGATCCAACAACAGTCGGGTGCCATCAGCAGGGAGGGCGGCGATTGCCCGTTCCGCGTTCGACTCCATGAAGCGCTGCGGCAGCCACGCCCCTTCGCTCTGAAGCAGCGCTCCAATCATACGCGACTCGACTTTCTGCGCGAACATCGGGCCCTCGCCGCGACCCGTCACGCTGCGCGACCGACGCCACAACACAGGCCGCCAGGTGGTGACGCCAAGTTCCGTCGCCTTCTCGGCCAGCAACAACATCCGCTCCTTGTCGGCCACGGGCACCAGCAGATGCACCGGCGGGAGCGGCGGCGGACAGCGGGGCGACTCGATCTCGAGTTCGAGATGCTGCTTTGCCATGCGAACCAATGTGCCGGACGCCGTGGTACCAGCACCATCGCGGACCGTGACTGGTGCGCCGACGTTCATGCGCCGCACCCTGGCATGATGCGCGGCATCCTCGCCGAGAACGAGCGCGCCCGGTGACAGGAGTGGCTCGGCCGAGTAGAAGTGGGCTACGCCCGGACGATGGTCGCGCTCCACCACTCCCCCTCGCTGTCATCGGCAATCATGCGCCATCCGGTCGCCGCCAGAAAGCCAAGCATGTCGTCTCGTTCGGTCTGCAGAATGCCGCTGATGATCACGACGCCATCAGTCGACAGGCACTGCTCCACGACCGGCAACATCTCGATATGCACGCTCGAAATGATATTCGCCAACACCACACGCACAGGCGCGAAGAACGGCAGCAGCACGGACGCGTCGCCACACAGCAGATGCACGCAATCAGCGACGCCATTGCGTGCCACGTTCTCCTCCGCGTTCGACATGGCGTCTTCGTCGAGCTCGATGGCAATGACCTTCGACGCACCGGCTTTCGCGGCGGCGATCGCGAGCACTGCACTGCCTGCACCGAGATCGGCGACGACATCACCATCACGCAGAATCGACGGCAGCAATCGCAGGACGCCGCGCGTCGTCGCGTGCTCACCGGTACCGAACGCCATGCCCGGTTCGACGATGATAGTGCGCGACTCGTCGTATTGGTCGGCAAGCCAGGGCGGCGTGATCACGAACCGTCCGAGATCATGCGCCTGCACGGTGCCGTGCAATTCCGGTGCAGCCGTCGACGCGTCGAGCAGCGTGACGAGGATCTGCACCGCCGCATCCGCGTGCTCGACTTCCGCGCGGAGGTGGACGAGATCGTGATCATCGGGGACGTGCGTGACGAATGACGCACCGTCCTCCAACAGTCCTTCAGCACCGCCGGAGAACAGCGCCGCCGCGACGGCATCGCGCACGCCATCATGGGACGGCGTCACGCGAAGTGTCTGCCAGGCGGGAGGTGTCATGCGCCGAGAGCTTCCTTCATGCGCGACCAGAAACTCTTGTTGCGCTCCTTCGGTGCGTTGCCGTGCAACTCCGCCAGTCGCTTGAGGAGCTTCTTCTCCTCGTCGCCAATGGTTTCCGGTGTCCACACCTGCACACGAACATGCATGTCACCTGTGCCACTCGCATTCACGCGCGGGAGTCCCTTACCGCGCAGGTGGAAGAGATGACCGCTCTGCGTTCCGGCGGGCACCTTTACCTTGAACTCATTCCCGACGACGCCGGGCACCGTCAGCTCCGCGCCCATCACGAGTTGTGGATACGTGACCAGGACTTCGGTGAACAGGTCCTCCTCGTCGCGCTCGAATCTCGGATTGTCCTCGACCTCGAAGACGACGAGTACATCGCCCTTGCCGCCGCCGCGCGAGCCGACGTTGCCCACGCCACGCAACGTCATGTACTGGCCTGTCGCAACACCGCCGGGAATGCGAACACTGATTGCCTTGTCGACGCGAACGCGTCCGTCGCCCTTGCATTTGCGGCACGGCGATGCGACGACAGTGCCTTCGCCGTTGCATGTCGGACAAGCGGCGACACTCACGAACTGGCCGAAGAAGCTGCGCTGCGCGCGACGCACTTCGCCTGTGCCGCCGCAGGTGGCGCAACGTTGCGGCGTCGAACCGACTTCAGCACCGGAGCCGGTGCAGGTCTCACAGGTGTCGAGCACTTTGATGTTGAGCACCTTGTCGACACCCGTCGCCACTTCCGCCAGCGTGAGCGGAACACCGACCTTGATGTCCCCGCCAGGCCGCGCGCCACCGGAGCCGCCGCGTCCACCGAACATGTCGCTCGAGCCGAAGCCGAAGTCGCGCATGAAGATGTTCAACGCTTCGCTCAGATCGACATGCTGATACCCGCCGCTCTGACCACCACCACGCAAGCCGGCCTCGCCGTAGCGATCGTACGCGGCACGCTTCTGCGGATCACGCAGGACGTCGTAGGCCTCGGTGATCTCCTTGAATTTTTCTTCCGCTTCCTTGGCGCCCCCGTTCTTGTCGGGGTGGTACTGCATTGCCAGTCTGCGGTACGCCTTCTTCAGCTCGTCTTCAGTCGCCGACTTCTCGACGCCCAGAGTCGCGTAGTATTCAGCCATCGGTCACATCACTTGAGAAAGCGCCACCGGAGTCGGCACGGCGCACGAACGCCCGGCAACGGACGCCGGGCGCAGTGGGCAAAGATCGTCAGATCCGAGTATCGACGCCACCCGTCCGCTCGGACAGGAGCGTCGACCGACCCAGCGGAGACGCCGCGAGCCCTGTCGACGCGCACGCTCCGCCGCGCGGATCACAACAGGTCGGATACCAGTCGTGATGCGTGTCCGACCAGCGAAATCACCTTGCGATATGGCATACGCGTCGGGCCGATGACGCCGATCACTCCACTGAGCGATCCGAAATGGTACTCCGCCGTCACGATCGTGAAGCGATCGAGGCGCGGATCGCCGTGTTCGTTGCCGATGGTGATGGTAATTCCGGGCTGCGGCGACCGGCGGCGCAGCACGTCCGCGATCTGCGCCGGCGCTTCCGTGAACGCGAGCAGTTGCCGCATGCTGTCGCCGGTCGCGAACTCGGGATGTTCCGCGAGCAGCGATGGCTGTCCGAGGACGACGGTCGCTTCATCGGGCTTGGTGGCATTGGCGAAGTACTGCTCCCCTTCCTCGACGAAGATGTTGAGCAGTTCCGCTGCGCTGCCAGGGGCCTGCGCGTCGCGCAAGCGGATCGCGAGCGACTTCTGAATTTCTCGCAGCGTCAGTCCGGCGAGTCGTTCGTTGAGCACCAGACCGACGGCGCCAATCGCATCATCGACGATCTCGATCGGCAGCTCGATGTAAATGGAGCGGGCCACGCCGCGTCCGAGCGCGAGTACCATCAAGAGGCGATCACTGGCCAGGCGCACCAGTTCCACACGCTGCAGGATCGCGGCATCCAGTTGCGGTCCGAGAGCCACACCGAGTTCCTGAGTCAACACACCGAGTGACTGCGCGGCTCGGCGGAGAATCGACTCGATGGCAGAACTGGCGCCGTTCATCTCCTCGCCGAGCACCTTCTGCTCCGCCGTCTTGATCACCGGGGCGCGCATCAGCGAGTCGACGTACACGCGGTACGCAAGGTCGGTCGGCACGCGGCCCGCCGACGTATGGGGATGAAAGAGAAATCCTTTCTCTTCCAGATCGCTCATCGTATTGCGGATCGTTGCGGGCGAAACGCCCAGGCCGAACCGGCGCGACAGTGTGCGCGACGCCGCGGGCTCGGCCGTCTCCACGTAACTCTGGATGACCGCTTCGAGCACCTGGCGCTCTCGATCCGTGAGTTCTGGTTGCGCAGTCATACAGAACAGCTAGCTACCGGGAGCGGGTTACGGGAGTGAGGGCGGCTGCGAGACTGTCGAGGCGAAGCCAGCCCAACGGGGTGAGTCTGAGGCGATCGCCCTCGAGTATCGCCCATTCAGCGGCGATCCACGGTTCCACCAATGGATAATCGTCCCGGTCGAGGCGGAGGCCATCCTGCGTCCGCAGGCCGAGGTATACGGTCTCGAGCGATTCCTCACCGGCGCCGATCGGCTCGGTACCCGCGACAGGGTCATCCCCACTCTTCACTGCAGCCAGCCACTGCGCATAGGCTGCGCGGTTCCACCGCCGAGTGGTGCCATCAAAACCGTGCGCTGACGGACCGACGCCGAGATATGGTACGCCTTTCCAGTAGCTCCGGTTGTGTCGTGCGTGGTGTCCGGGGCGAGCAAAGTTGGACACTTCGTAGTGATCGAACCCAGCGGCGATGGCCGCGCGATGAGCGCCGAGGAACTGCGCCTCGTATGCCTGTTCGTCGGCGGCTTCTACTTCGCCCCGCTCGGACCACTTGCCGAGCGGCGTGCCGGCTTCGACCGTCAGTCCGTAGAGTGAGAGGTGCGGCGGGAGCTTGCCGAGTGCGAGGTCGAGGTCGCGGTGCCAATCGCGATCGAGCGAGGCCGGGAGTGCGAAGATGAGGTCGAAGCTCCAGCTTTCGAACGGCGTGTCGCGGATGATGTCGACGGCGCGATCGATCTGATCCGAGGAATGTGTACGATGCATCCATCGCAGCACATCATCATCAAAACTTTGCGCGCCGAGTGACACGCGAGTGATGCCGGCGTTGCGCCACGCGCGCGTCGCGACCGGCGAGACATCGTCGGGGTTCGCTTCGATCGTGACTTCGGCGTCACTGGTCCATGCGAAAAACTCGCGCATGACATCCAGCAACGCGCGAACGCCATCTGCCCCAAGATGCGATGGTGTTCCGCCGCCGAAGTAGAGCGTATCAATGTTTTCCGGGCTCGCGGGCGTACCGAGTCGCGCGACGAGTTCCGAACGGATCGCATGAACGAATTCCGTCACGGGCACATCGCGGCGCACCGCAATCGCGAAGTCGCAGTAACTGCAGCGTCGCGCGCAGAAAGGCACGTGGACGTAGACGTGTCGAGGGAAGCGCGGCCCAAGCGGGCCAGGTCCATTCGACGTGTTGAGATCTTCGCCCGGATCGTTTGTCATGCGCGGTGCAGCGCGCCGGCGTGTGTGGCGCGCACGAGGCCCTTCAGTTCGAGCGTTGTGACGGCGGCGAGGCAGGCATCGGCCGCCCAGCCGGCGCGTTCGACGACGAGATCGAGGTCGAGCGGTGCGGCACCGAGCACATCCCAGATGGCGCGTTCCGCGTCGCTGAGCTGCGGCGGCGGGAAGGCGTGCGGATGGTCGGCGCGGGCGAGTTTGAGCAATGCCAAAGCGTCATCGACAGATGCGATCACATGAGCGCCGTCGCGCAGCAATTCGTTGGAACCGAGGCACGCTGCCGCGTCGAAAACGCCGGGGACTGCGGCGCAGCTGCGATTGAGCGATTCGGCAGCCTTCGCGGTCAGCAGCGCGCCGCTGCGATGCCCCGCTTCGACGACGATGGTGACTTGTGCGAGTGCAGCGATGAGCCGGTTGCGTTCGGGAAATGATCCACGATTGGCGCGAGCCCCGGGTCGTTGTTCGGTGAGCAGCAGGCCGTCGCGTGCGATGCGGTGTTGGAGGCTGCGATGGTCGGCGGGGTACGCGATATCGATACCCGTGCCGATGATCGCGGCCGTGCTGCCCGTGCCGGCCAGTGCGCCGGTGTGTGCCGCGGCATCGATGCCACGGGCAAGGCCACTGATGATCAGCGCACCGGCATCTGCGCACTCTCGCGCGATGCGTTCTGCGGCGCGCAGCCCGGTACCGGTGGCGTGTCGGGTTCCGACGATGGCGACTGCCGGTTGCGTGAGTCGCGCGAGGTCACCGATCGCGAACAGCACGGGTGGAGCGGGCGCGATATCGCTGGCGTCGCATTCCGTGAGGTCGAGTAGAGCGGGCGGATAGTCATCGTATCCGTGCACAAGCACGTGCGCGCCGAGTGCATCAGCGCGGGCGAGTGTCTGCTGTGCGGACGCTTCCGCCTGCGCGCGCTGCGGTACGTCACCGATATCGCGCAGCGCGGCGCGCGCCGAACCGTATTCTCGCACGCGCTTGTGCCATTCACGCAGACCGATGCGCGGAAAGCCGAGCAGAGTGAGCGCGTCGAGCGCAGCCCCGCGGGCGTCAGGCACGCGCGGCGGGGCTGGTCACGGGAGGACCTGCTCCGTGGCGCGGACGGCGGCTTCGTTGAGGTGCCGCATGGACAGCAGTTTGCGCCAGCAGGTGTCGAGGAAGTGATCGAGGTGTGTACGATTTGCGGCGCTGAGCGAAATGATGGCGAACGCACCCGGTGCTTCGATCTCCGGCACGTAATCGTCTTCACCCATCAGGTCGAGCTTGGAGAACACGACGAAGTGTGGTGTCGCGGCGAGTTCGGCGGAGTAGCTGGTGATTTCGGCGCGCAGCTTGTCGTATTCCTCCTGCCAGTCCATCGCATCGATGGGGATGATGAAGGCGAGGATACGTGTCCGTTCGATGTGCCGCAGGAACTGAAAGCCCAGTCCCTTGCCTTCCGACGCCCCCTCGATGATGCCAGGGATGTCCGCGACCACGAAGCTGCGATGGTCGCTCATCGGAACGACGCCGAGGTTTGGCGAGAGGGTCGTGAACGGATAGGCGGCGATTTTCGGGCGAGCTGCCGAGATGACGGAGAGCAGCGTGGACTTGCCGGCGTTCGGTGCGCCCACGACGCCGTCGTCGGCGATGAGTTTCAGTTCGAGGATGACCTGACGCTCTTCGCCTTCTTCGCCCGGCTGCCATTCCCGCGGGGACTGATGGGTGGCCGTGGCGAAGAAGGCGTTGCCTTTGCCGCCGCGACCCGCTTTTGCGATGAGGATCTGCTGACCGTGTTCGAGCACTTCACCGATTACGTCTTTCGTTTCGGCGTCGAGCACGATGGTGCCGGGTGGCACCGGCATGATGATGTCGGCGCCGGAGCGGCCGGTCTTGTTGTTGCCTTCACCGTGCTGACCGCGTTCGGCGGCCCAGCGATCGCGATAGGTGTAGTCGAGGAGCGTGGTGAGATTGACGTCGGCACGGAGGTAGACATTGCCGCCTGCACCGCCATCGCCGCCGTCTGGGCCACCTTGCGGGACGAATTTTTCCCTGCGGAACGACGTGTTGCCGGAACCGCCGGTACCGGCGGCGATCCGGACGACGACACGATCGATGAAATCGTTATGACTGCTCATGACGGCCTCTGGGCCTGTTCGGAATGTGCGGTGCGAACGTGGCCCCACAGCATGCGGTAGCGTCGCAGTGAATCGTCATCGATCAGATCGCTCAGTGCGTCAAGCGCGGCAGAGACCTGATCGGGTGTGGCGCCAACATTGAGGGCGCCGTGGAAGTGCGAGTGCAGTTGGCGATCCTGCTCAGCGAGCGCGCAGATGGCGACCACGCAGAGTTCCCGTCGCACGAGATCGAGCCCCGGTCGGCTGAGCACTTTGCCGTAGCCGTCCGAGATCATCCAGTGATCGAGCGCCGGATGGAGCCGGGCAATGTTGACGCGCAGTTTGTCGTACATCTCGCCATACACGGCGGCGCAGGTCTCTGCTCCGCGCTCGCGCCAGTGGAGTGCCATGCCAGGCGTCGTTGCGTCGGCATCGTCGTCCGCAAGCGGTGCCGAGGTGCCCGAGATGCGGCGCCATTCGCGTGCGGCATTGAGCGTGCGCGGGAAGCCCGCGAAGAGATAGGACTGCAGGATCACTTCCTCCACCCATTCACGGGGCAGCGCGCGGGCCTCGAGGAGAAGCGCGCGCATCTGCCGTTCTGTGCCAGCGCCGATCACCGCCGCCAGTCGTACCAGGCAGCGCGTCGGCGCGTCGAGTGCGGAGAGTGTATCCGTCTGTGGTTCTTCTTGTGTCATCAAATCCGTCTGTATCTGGTCGAATTCGTGCGGCCGTTCCGGTCGCGCCGACGACCCGACCGCGCACGGCACGGAGGAGATCACACCGCCTCAACGCGTGCGGGGATCACGGGCAGGGCCGTGGGCCGTCACCCTCAAAGCTAGCCGTCCTGAGTACCTGCGCTCGCGGAATCGGACAAAACAACGCAAGTCAGGGACGGCTGCCCCTCAGCTCTTTGCTCTTTCCCCGAGCGCGTAGACCGCGGCGCCAAGAATCAGCGCGCCGCCTGCCAGCGTCCAGACGTCCGGGCGTTCGCCAATCGCCGGAATGAGCATCGCCAGCAGTGACGCCCCGACTGGCTCGCCCAGCACAGTCAAATTCACGACAGGTGCCGGCAGATGCTTCAGCGCCCAATTCATGCCGGTGTGGCCGAGGAGCATCGGCCCCGCGGCGAGCGCAGCAAAGATTCCCCAGTCCTGAGCGCCGTAGGGGCCGACCCGAACTCGCGTCACGACGACCAGCGCGATCAGAACGAGGGTACACCATCCGTAGACCAGCGTCACATACGGCACGAGATCGAGCTTCGCGCGCAGCCGACGCCCGGCGAGGTAGTACATGGCCGCCGTCACTGCACCAAGCAGTGCCAGAAGGTCGCCGAACAGTGTCGCGGGCAGGCCGAGCGGACCCGCGATAGTGCTACCCGGGCGTACGGACGGCGCAAGAATCGCAGGCATCGCGACCAACAACGCGCCGACGATGCCCAGAACGACCACCGTACCCTGTCGCCGCGAACTCGGCTCACTGAGCAGCCACGCCGCCCCGACCGCCACGATCGCCGGCTGCAGGTTCACCAGCACAACCGACGCGGCCACGGTTGTATATGTGAGCGACGCGTTCCAGCTCCAGAAGTGAACCGCGAGCATCGCCCCGGCACCGCCCGCAATCGCATGCTCACGTCGCGACAGCGTCGACCAAGTCATCCACTCGCGGCGCCAGCAGAACACGATCAGCAGCAGCGACTCGGCGATGATCAGTCGCCACATCGCGATCGCGAGCGGCTCGGCCGACGAGAGACGGATCAGCGGCGCTGCCCACGAAATGCCGAACACCGACAGCGCGAGAACGAGGCCCGCCTTTCGTCGCTGCACATCCGGCGTGTCTAGAACGGCGTTCGAAGCGACCATCAGAAGAGCCGCACGGCGCCTTTGGTGTACCGCGACGGATTGCGACGCACGTCTGCGGCGAGGCTGTCGAGTGCCGCGGTCGCGCGCAGCAGGCGATCGTAAAGCTCACGTTCGACAAGCAATTGTCCCGCGGTGCCGCGACCGGCATTCAACCCGCGCACCAGCGAATCGACACCGGTGGTCGCGCGACGCAGACGAGCATAGAACGCGGTATCGCGCTGCAGGCGCGCAATCACGCCGTCCCGATCGTTGAGCAAAGATGCCGCGCTGTCGAGCGCAATCGCTGCGCGTGTCACACTGCCGTACAACGTGGTGTCGCGCAGCAAACGGCCGAGTGTTCCCTGCCCGCCCTGCACCTGCGCCAGCACGGCGTCAGCTCGGCGCACAGTGCGTAGCAGCGAATCGTACAACGCCGCGTCCGTGAACAACCGGCCGAGGGTGCCGTCGCCTTTCGTCATTCCCCCGGCAACCATCCGGAGATCAGCACTGACAGCGGTCACGGCGCGCAGCGCGGTGTCGGCTGCGGCGAACAGATCGCCGAGCTCCGCGAAGGACGCGACATCGAGCGTATCGGTGGCACGCAGCGCGCGACGGTTCGGCGAACCGGGTGTGAAGTCCAGCAGCCGATCGCCGAGCAGCCCGAGCGCACGCACGCGACTTCGGGAATCATCGCGCAAGAGGGCAAACTGCTCTGCGTTCATTTTCACGCGCGCGATGACGACCGTCGTTGAATCGTGACGTGCCGGCGCAACGCTCAACTTCGCCACGATGCCCGCAGGCAAACCGGCGACGGTGACCTGGCTGCCTTCGCGAAGACCAAGTCCATCGTCGAGGCGCACCGTGAACTCCACAGGACTCCCGAACAGCGAGCCGACCGCATCGAGACGCAGGATGGCGAATGCCACGGCGGCGAGGACGGCGATCGCCAGCAGGCCGACGCGCAGTTGCATCCAGCGCATCGCACCCGGCTCAGGACGCAAGCTCATGCCGCCGCCAGGAACGCGCGCGTGTACGCCTCACTGCTGCTGCGCATGGCGTCGGCATCGCCGAGAAAGGCAAACGCGCCGTCGTGCAGCAGTGCGATGCGATCGGCAATGCGAAGCATCGCACGAATGTCATGCGACACGACGACACTCGTCACGTGCAACTCCTGCTGTAATCGCTGCATCAGTGCGGTCACGGTTTCACTCGTCAACGGATCGAGACCGGCGGTTGGCTCGTCATACAGCAACAGCTGCGGTCGTGGCGCGACAGCCCGTGCGATGCCGACGCGCTTGCGCATGCCGCCGGACAGTTGTGCGGGCAAGGTGCCGGACACTTCATCGGGATCAAGGTCAAGGAGTGTCAATGTCTCGCGCACCCGTGCGCGAATCTCGGATTCACTGAGTGAGCCATGCTCCCGAAGCGCGAATGCGACATTCTCGAACGTCGACAGCGAATCGAAGAGTGCAGCCCCCTGAAAGACCATGCCGATCCGGGTGCGCAACGCCCCACGATCGCTCGTCGACGCGCGATTGATGTCCGTGCCCATCACGGTGACGCGACCGCTGTCCGGTGCCTGCAAGCCGAGGATCAGACGCAGCAGGGTCGATTTCCCAGTTCCGGATTCTCCGACGACGGCGACCGTTTCTCCGTCCGCGACGCGCAGCGAAACGTCGTGCAGCACGCGCCGCGAGAAGGCCACGGACACCTGCTCCAGCTCCACCGCTGAGCGCACCGTCGGCGAAGGCGCTGTGATGGCGATGGTGTCCGTCATACGAGTACCAGCAGCACTTGCGTCAGGAAATAGTCGGCGATGAGAATCGTGATGCTGGCACTGACGACGGCATTGGTGGTAGCGATGCCGACACCTGCCGTGCCGCCGCGCGCGCGCAGCCCATGATGACATGCCAGGATGGACAGGATCAGGCCGAAGATCAGCGGTTTCACGAGTCCCTGCACGAGGTCGGCCGGAATCAATCCGCCGACAACACCGTCGAGCGCGATCTGGTCCGCTGCCGCGCCCTGAAACGCACGGAGCGGCACGCCAAGGTACGCGGACGAGACGAGTGCTGCTCCGACCATCCCTGCGGCGTCAGCGATCAGCGCGAGCAATGGTACCGTCAGCGCGGCTGCCAGCACCCGTGGCAACACGAGCACACGGACCGGCTCCGCCCCGAGAGTTTCGAGCGCGTCCAACTGCTCGGTGACCTTCATCGCGCCGAGTTCTGCGGCGATGCCAGCGCCGACGCGGCCGGCCACCATGATGCCTGACAGCACAGGCCCCAGTTCGCGCAGCATCGACGCCGCCACGAATCGTCCGACGAACAGCGTCGCGCCGAACGGTGCCAGCTGCACCGATGCCTGCAGCGCGAGGACCATGCCGGTGAACAATCCGGTCAGCAGGACAATCGGAACGGATTGCACCCCGACCGCATCCAGTTGCGCCAACAGTCGAGCGCCGGCACCACGACCTCCTGGCAGTGCACGCACCGTCTGCCACGTGAGCAGCAGCACATCCTGCAGCGCAAGAACCAGCGACTGGACGAGACGGCGCACGGCGACGGGAAACGGGAAACAACGCATTGCGTTGCCCGGCGCACCGGCCGGGGAGTAGCTTGACCTTGATATGCTAGCACCGATCTCACGCGACCGCCTCGCGACGTTGCTCGCGGCCGCTCGTGGACGCCGCGTGGTCGTCGTCGGCGATGCCATGCTCGACGTCTATCTGCGCGGCGACGTCGAACGAATTTCACCCGAAGCACCAGTCCCCGTCGTGCGTGTCCGCGACCGTCGCGACGCGTTGGGCGGTGCCGCCAACGTGGCGCAGAATGTCCTCGCGGTCGATGCGCATTGTGCGCTCGTCGCGGCGATCGGTGATGACGTTGCCGGGCAGCGACTTCGCGGGTTGCTCGATTCGCTTGGCGGAGCCACCGATGCGCTGGTCACGGTCGCGCGACCGACCACAACCAAGACGCGACTGGTTGCCCGTTCGCAGCAACTGCTGCGCTTTGACGAAGAAGAGGACGCCGATCTCGAAGAGGGTGACGTGACGCGCGTGATCGCGGCGCTCACCGACGCGCTCGCCACTGCCGACGCGGTGATTCTCGAGGACTACAACAAGGGTGTCCTTGTCCCACAGGTCATTGAACGCACGATCGCGCTGGCCAGGGAACGAAACGTCCCGGTGGTGGTAGACCCCAAGTTCCGCAATTTTTTCAGCTACCGGGGAGCTACCGTGTTCAAGCCGAATCGCCGCGAATTGGAGCAGGCCCTTGGCGCTGCCGTCGATCTGGCGCATCCAGCGGCCCTGCCCGCGACGCTCGAGCGACTCGACGTCGAGCATCTGCTGCTCACGCTCAGCGAACATGGCATGGCACTCGTGTCACGTGGCGGCGAGATCACACGGATCCCGACGACCGCACGCGAGGTGTATGACGTGGTCGGTGCCGGCGATACGGTCACAGCGTATCTTGCATTGATGCTGGCGGCCGGTGCGGAAGCACGCGAAGCCGCCGTAATTGCGAATTATGCAGCCGGCGTCGAAGTCGGCAAACTCGGCGCCGCCACCGTCACACCTGACGAAGTGCTCGCCGCGTACGACGCATTGCACCACGCCGCGTGATCCGGCGCGCTTCAGTCGGAGTGGCGCTCGCCGTGGCCACGCTCCTGCACGCGCAGGGTCATCCAGCGATCGCATTGCGTGTGCCAGATGATTCTGTGACACGACGGTTTGCGGTCATGACGCTGCAGCCGCTGGGTGAGGACAGCGCAACGTCGTTGCACTCATCGATGCCGCACTGGTGTCAGCCCGGGCGAGGCGGCCGACGGATTGCGCAGACCGCCGTCGCTGCGACATTCGTCGGCGGCAATCTCGGGCTCTACGAATATTTCCGTCGCGCCTGGTGGTCCGGTGAAAGCGCACCGTTTCATGTCAACTACGACTGGAATGGCCCATTCCGTGATCAGGACAAACTCGGCCATATGCTCGGTGGGTATCTGCTGAGCGAGGGTGGGCGTGAGCTGCTTGAAGCGTCATGCATGTCGGAACGAAAAGCGACGCTGTGGGCCGTGGCATATGCCGCGGCATTCCAGCTACAGATAGAAATCTGGGACGGCAAACAGGCGAAATACGGATTCTCGCCGCCCGACCTGCTGTTCAACACCCTTGGGCAGGGCCTGTCACTGTCGCATGCGTTCGTTCCAGCGATGCGCGCCGTGATGCCGACGTTTTCGTACAGTGAGACACAAGCGCTGAAGAATGTGTCGGCGGGATTGATTCCCGGTGACCTTCGCGCGACGGTGGACTACAGCGGCCAGACGTACTGGCTGTCCGTCGACGTCGACACGCTGCTGCCGCGCGCCGCGCGAAAGGTGTGGCCCGAAATCCTGCGCCTGTCGTTCGGACACAGCATCAGCGACTGGGTCGATCCACGCACCGGCGACTTCATTCGTGCACAGCGTCGCTTTCTGATCACGCTCGACATCGATCCACTCAAGCTGCCCGGACACGCGCCGTGGTGGATCAGCGTGAAGAAGGGTCTGCGGCACTATCACTTTCCGTCACCGGCGATCGAATTCCGGAACGGCGGCGTTAAAGGCGTCCCGTGGCACCGATGACCGTCATCGTGCGTCGCTTCCCGTATCTCTGTATGGCCGCGCTGCTCTGCGCGACACGCCTGCAAGCCCAGAACGCGCTGCTTCCGCTCGACGACCTCGCGTACACCTACATCGACGCACTGCAGTCACGCGGCCAGCTGCGATCACTGCCGCTGATCGAGCGACCATACTCGGTTGGTGCAGTGCGCGCAGCGGTGACTGAAGCGCGCGGCACACTTCGCGATCTCGGCACGCGTCGCTGGCTCGACGCCATCTCGGCAGCCGTCGACAAATACGCGCCTGGGGTGACCGCCGCCGACAGCGGCGTGTTTGCCGCATCGCTGGCGGGGTATGGCGTCGCACAAACGAGTGGAACGCGCGACCTGATGCAGTCGGATCGCGTCAACACATTCGCCCCTGGGTTCACTGTGCGTGCGCTGCTGGCGTCCGGGCCGTTCACCGGTGGCCTGCGTGTGCTGGCGGATCGGCGTATGCGCGTCGACCCTGAATTCCCTGGTCGAAAGGATCGCGCGGTGTCGGCGCGCACCGAAGACGGCTACCTCGGCGTCACATCGCGCTTCGCAACACTGCAGGTGGGTCGCATCGGACGGTCGTGGGCCTTGCCGGGGCAACTCGGCTTGATGGTCAGCAACGGCGCCTACACGTACGACCATGCCTATCTGCAACTGGGCACCGAGAAGCTGCATCTCTCGACGGTCATCGCACGCCTCGACGATGAGCGACTGAACTTTTTCACCGACACGATGGCACAGCGCTATTTCACCGCTCATCGGCTGGCAGTGCGCGTCGGGGGCGTGGAAGCTGGCATCAGCGAGAGCGTGATCTACGGCGGCGTGGCGCGCGGCTTCCAGCCGAACCTCGCGAACCCGGTGTCCCCGGCGTTTCTCGCGCAGTACAGCGACGGCGACAAGATCAACGTGGCATTCGGTGCCGACGTCCTCTGGCGCGCACGCAGTGGTGTGATGCTCGGTGGGCAGATTTATCTGGACGATTTTCAGATCGACAAGTGTGATCTCTGCGGAGAACCGCCGGGTATCGGTGCCACGCTCACGGCGGATGGCGTGCCGCTGCCGAGTGGCGCGCGCGGATTTGCGAGTTACACGCGCGTCACCTCGCTGACCTATCGTGCGCCTGATCGCTTCGAGCGCTACACCAGTCGCACGGTGGGCCTTGGTCAGCGCAACAGCGACTTCGATGAGGTGAAAGCGGGTATCGATGTCGGCCCCGTGCTGCCGGCACCGGTACGTGTGTACGTCGCCTACCGGCGTCAGGGCGCGGGCGACTATCGCGAACCATATCCGGCGATCGATCAGCGCGACTCGTGGCCGACCATCTTTGAAGGCGTCGTTGTGAAGACATTCCGCGTGGCAGCCAGCAGCGCCGTGCGCCTTGGCGCGGCCACTGAGGTGTCGGCAGATGCCGGCATCAATCACTCGGCCAATGATCGACGCGTGGCCGGTGCGACGAAGACGCGGTTCGAAGGCCGCATTCGCGTGGCCCTCGAGCCATCGTGGGCACGCATCCGGACGTCACTCTTCTGATGGCGTCGATCGACGCGCGGGTGCGCGCACAGATCGAGCAGGAAACGACATTCTGGGAGAATGATCCGTTCGAGCGACCGGGCGTCGACACCGTCGAAAATCTGCTCAACAAGTCGCTCGACGCCACCATTTTTCAGGAGATCCTCGGCCGGTTCGCACCGCAGTTTTCGGCCGCGCGCACGATCGTCGAAGTCGGTGGCGGACAGGGATGGGCGTCCTGCATCGTCAAGCGCCTGAATCCCGACGCGCATGTGACGCTCACCGATGCCGTGCCCGCAGCCGTGGCGAGCCGCGCCATCTGGGAACGTGTCTATCACTGCACGCTCGACGCGGCAGTCGCGGCGCCGGCGCAATCGATTCCGCTGCCTGATGCGAGCGTCGACATTGTCTTCTGCTTCGCCGCTGCTCACCACTTTGTCGATCATCGAGCAGCCCTGCGCGAGGCTTGGCGCCTGTTACGACCAGGCGGATGGTGCCTGTGGCTCTACGAACCGACGTCGTCGGCACTGCTACACCGGATTGCCGAAGCGCGTGTGAACAGAAAGCGCCTCGATGTGCACGAGCACGTGATGGTGCCCGACGCGACGCTATCGCTCGCACGCGAGGTCGGATTTGACAGCGCCGTACACCGCTGGCCGAACACATTGCGCCGGGGCCGCTTCGAGAGCCTGTATTACCTCGGGCTGTCCTTCGTGCCGGTACTGGCGAACGTGCTGCCATGCACCGCGCATTTCGTGATGCGACGCACGTCCTGACATGTCGCCGCACACGCGGACTGGGCCATTACGCGGGCGAGGGGGTCACGTCAATGAGCCGAGTATGCTACAATTTCGGTCGGGTCAACGAGCGCGGCTGTTCGGCGCGCTAGTCCCCATCAGATCGGAATTCGGAATTCGGAGCCAGGAATGACATGCGAAATGGGAAGCTTCGTGCCGGCGATTGGGTTGAGTTGCGCTCGGCGGAGGAGATTCTTGCGACGCTCGATGGCAACGGCACGCTCGACGGCCTTCCCTTCATGCCTGAGATGCTGGCATGGAGCGGCAAGACCGTTCGGGTATCGCGCCGCGTCGAGAAGACCTGCATGGAAGTCGACGGACACTATCCGACGCGTCAGTTCGCCAATCAGGATGTGGTGTCCCTTGACGGCCCCCGCTGCGACGGAAGCGCGCACGATGGCTGCGATCGTGGCTGCCGGATCTACTGGAAGGAAGCGTGGCTGCGCCCGGCAGTCGGCGATCGCACATCGCCACCGGCAGGCGCGGATGACCAGGCGCAACTCCGTGCCCGCCTGAAGACTCGAGTCGACGAGGATCGGTATTCCTGCCAATCGACCGAGCTCTTCAGGGCCACAATTGAGTTTCCGGGCAGAAAGAAGCCGTGGCTCGTGCGAATTGCGTTTCGAGAGATCTTGAATGGCGACCTCTCAGTCTGGCGCATGGCACAGCTGTTTTTGCGCTGGATCCGCTATCGGGTCCCGCGCCATTTCCAAGGTGACAGTTCACTCCGGGGACCGAACACGCGAACCCCGCTGGAAGTGCTGGATTTACAGCCGGGCGAGATCGTTCGCGTCAAGAGCCGCGCCCGGATTGCTGAGACGTTGGATGCGATTGGACGTAATAGAGGTATGGGCATCTGCGAGGAAATGACGCGATTGAGCGGTCAAACGGTCGAGATTCGCCGGCGCGTGAACAGAATCATCGATGAGAAAACCGGCAGGATGCGCCCGATGCAACACACCGTTCAGTTGCGCGATCTGCCGGGCGCGCCAATCGCGTGCGACGAGTGCCTGTGTCATGCCGAAATGGGTGACTGCCCGCGTGGCGACCTGATGTACTGGCGGGAGATCTGGCTCGAGCGGACTCAGGCATCGCGGGCGCCTGGGGGCACTTCGAGCGGTAGGCAGAGTCAGTAGGGTGTTTTCCACGACCGGCTGAGTCTTCGTCCGAATCGCCTCGCTGCTTGTGCATCGCTAACCACGCGCGCACCGCGCGCCGATTACCGGTATCAGGCTGAGACTGTTGTGATTGGCCCGGTTTGTACAAAATTCACAGCCAGGCATCGCGATGTCAGACGAATTTGGCCGACGTAGCTCGAACTGCGTGAGAGTTCCTTCTCGATTGCTGGAGCACTCAGACAAGTATCGCAAGCCGGCCGATCGAGGTTCAGAGTAGTGTTCATCCGGCACACCTGTACAATGAGCTCAATCCAGCCACCGCTTTCGCTCGATAATCGGGATTCTGGTTCGACGAACGGTGCTGACGAGGCAATGCCGGGCAGCCTTGAGACGGCGGTATGGCTGTTACCTGCGGAAAAGGACGCGCGTCTGATCCGGCGACGATTGAACGGCGAAGAGACGGCGGTGCCGTGCATTGCTCGACGAATGTTCGTCATCCTGCCGCTCGCAGCGATCTCACGGCGGTCGTTCTCGCACTCTTCGCGGTAGAATCAGGTTATGGCGCTCAATCTGAAGTCAGGCACGTCCGGCACGGGCATCAGCTTCGACGATCCTGACGGGTATCCGCTCACGGCGCTGCAAAGCGGAATGCTTTACCACGAGATCCGTGGCGTTCGTGGCGTCGATATCGAACAGATTGTCTGCAAGACGCCGGAGTTCATCGATCCTGCCTCATTCAGGCGTGCGTTGCAGTCGCTTGTCGCCATGCACCCGATCCTCCGCACCCGATTCGTCTGGGATTCCGGTGACGAGCCGCGCCAGGAGATCGTGACCGGCGTAACGCCATCTGTCTCATTCTTCGATCGCACCGCAGTCCCCGCTGGCGAACGCGGACGGGATTTCCAGCAGATGCTGCTCGACGACCGCCTAGACGGGCTGTCGCTGGCTGAGGCGCCACTGATCCGTGGCACGATTGTCCAGTACGCCGCCGACGACACGCGGGTGCTGCTGACGTTTCATCATGCGATTGCGGATGGGCGCTGCTTTCCGATCCTGCTCGATGACCTCTTTCGCAGCTACGCCTCCCATCAGGAAGGCGTGCCGCTGAAGACGCCCGAGGCCCGACTGCCGTTTCGGGCCTTTGCGGAGTGGAGTTCAACGCAGGATTTCGAGGCGCGGTCCCGGGAATTCTGGCGCACGAGACTCCAGGGATTCACGGCGCCCACGCCGCTGATGGTGGACAGCCTGTCCGACAGGGGCGCGGATGCCCTGCACTGGCAGGATGACATTTCGCTGACTGCCAGCGAGACTGCGTCACTCGTCGCCATGGCCGGCACCGCCGACGTCAGCTTGCACACCGTTGTCCAGGCGGCGTGGAGTCTGCTGCTTTCGCGGTATTCCTCTGAAACTGATGTTGTCTTCGGAGGAACGCGGGCGTGCCGCAAGTCGTCGATCAGCGGTGTCGAAAACGCCATCGGCCTGTTCATCAACACACTGCCCGTGCGTGCGTCGGTCGACCCCGAGAAGCCGCTCCCGCAACTGCTGCACGAGCTGCGACAGCAGTGGGTGGAGATGCGCGACCACGAGCACACGCCGCTTGGGCGCGTGCAGGCGTGGAGCGACATCGAAAAGGGGCAGTCGCTGTTCGAGAGTATTCTCGTCTTCGAGAATTTTGACCTCGGCGAAGTGATGCAGAGTCGCGGCGGCGCATGGGCGCAGCGCGAGGTTCAGCTGTACGAGCGCACGAACTTTCCGATCACGGTTGCCGCGTACGCCGGCAGCTCGCGGTTGCGCATCAAGATCGAGTACGACCCTGAGAAGTTCAGCGGCGCCACCGTGCAGCGGATGCTCGGCCATCTGCGGTCGTTGCTGGTGCAATTCGCCGCGACGCCCCATGCACCATTGCGCGACTTCCACCTCACCACCGAAAGCGAATTGCGTGAGGTGCTCGCCACGTGGGCATCGCCGAAGGCGTACCCGGTGCCCGGCACGCTGGCAGAGATGTTCGCGGTGCAGGCCGCGAAGACACCCGACCGGACCGCGCTGTCGTATCTCGATCGGTCGTGGACCTACCGTGAGCTGGAAGCCGAGGCGAACCGCGTCGCGAATACGCTGATTTCAGCGCACAACGTCACGCGTCACGATATCGTCGCGATCTGCGTCGAACGATCGGCGGACATCGTCATCGGTATTCTCGGCATCCTGAAGACGGGCGCCGCCTATCTGCCGATCGACCTTGCGTATCCCGCCGAGCGCCTGAGTTGGATGATCGAAGACTCCGGCGCCGCGGTGATGCTCACGCAGCTGGGCGTTGTGAACCGCCTGCCTGACACCCGTGCCACGGTCGTGACGCTCGACTCCATCACGCCCGGCACCGCGTCGGACGCCGCGCCGAGGGTCGTCGCGGATCCCGCCGATCTGGCGTACGTCATGTTCACGTCCGGTTCGACGGGCAAGCCGAAGGGCTGCCGCGTCACGAACCTGAATGTCGTGCGCCTGATGACGGCGACCGAACAGTTCTTCGACTTCAACGAGAACGACGTCTGGTCGCTGTTCCACTCGTTCGCATTCGATCTCTCGGTCTGGGAGATGTGGGGTGCGTTGCTGTACGGCGGTCGCGTCGTGGCCGTGCCGCATGACATCGCGCGCTCGCCGGACGAGTTCTATGCGCTGCTGGTGTCCGAGCGCGTCACGATGCTCACCCAGACGCCGTCCGCGTTCCAGCTGATGATCGCTGCTGATGAACGCGCTGGCGATCTACGGAAGTCGATTTCGCTTCGTTCGGTGGTTTTCGCTGGCGAAGCGCTGGACATCCAGAGTCTGCGCCCGTGGTTCGACCGGCACGGTGATGAGAAGCCCCTGCTCGTCAATATGTATGGCATTACCGAGACCACGGTGCACGTCACGTACCGGGAAATCCGCCTGTCGGATCTGGCCGGCGGAAGCGTGATCGGCAAGCCGATTCCCGACCTCGAGATCCATCTACTTGACCCGTTCGGTCATGCGGTGCCGATCGGCGTCCCGGGTGAAATCTACGTCGGTGGTGCCGGCGTCACGGCTGGGTACTTGAACCGTCCCGAACTCACGGCGGCTCGCTTCCTGCCGCACCCGTTCCGTGCCGGTGAAACGTTGTATCGCTCGGGCGACATCGCGCGCTTTCTGCCCACCGATGACCTCGAGTATCTCGGCCGCGCCGACGATCAGGTCAAGATCCGTGGATTCCGCATCGAACTGGGCGAAATCACGTCGGTGTTCATGCGGCACCCTGCCATTCGCGGCGCCTTCGTCACGGTGGTGGGCACCGGTGCCGACAAGCGCATCGTCGCCTATCTCATGGGTGATCGTGAGGCGGGCTCGCTCAAGGTGTTGCGCGCCTTCGCGGGCGAGTATCTGCCGCCGTACATGATTCCGGCAGCGATCGTGTTTGTGGATCACTTCCCGCTGACGAACAACGGCAAGGTTGATCGCAAGGCGTTGCCGAAGCCCGATGAAGTCGCGCGCGCTGCGGCAAGCGAGACATATCAACCGCCGCAGGGTGAAACCGAAACAATTCTCAGTCAGATCATGGCGCGCGCGCTCAAGCTCGAGCGTGTTGGTCGCGATGAAGACTACTTCGATCTCGGTGGCGACTCGATCCTCACCATCCAGATCATCTCGCAGGCGCGACGGGCCGGCCTGACGATCAAGCCTCGGGACGTCTTCGAGCGTCGCACCGTGCAGCAGCTCGCGCTGGTTGCGGCGGCGTCACTAGAACAGAACGCATCTGCGCACACGATGATCGCAGGCCCCGCCCCGCTGACGCCGATCCAGCAGTGGTTCCTCCGACGCGACCTGCCGAATCCGAATCACTGGACGCAGGCGTTCCTGTTCAATCTGTCAGCCGACGTTGATGCGGTGCGGTTGCAGCAGGCGCTCGCCGATCTGGTCCGGCATCACCCGGCACTACGCACTGCATTCCGCAACGGGACGCAGGAAATCCAGGCCGAACCGCGGTTCGCATTCAGCCACGTGTCCGGTGCCGTCGATGCGTCCGCGCTCATTTCGCATACTACGAAGGCGCAACAGGCGCTCCGCATCGACGAAGGGTTGCTGCTGTCCGTGGTGTACTTCACGGACTCGGCGGCGCAGCATCCGGCGCGACTCTACATCGCGATTCATCACCTCGCGGTCGATGGTGTGTCGTGGCGCATTCTGCTCGAGGATCTCGAGGCGCTCCTGTCCGGCAGGATCGCCGAACCGGTGCCGACGCCGTTCGTGAACTGGGCGCACCACCTGACGAGCGTGGCCGCTGATCCGACGATCACGTCACAGCGCGAGTACTGGGAGCGGAGCGCGCGACCGTTCCGCCTGTCGGCCGGTGCGCCGGTCGTGACGACAGCGTCGCAGGCACAATCGATCGTCGTCCGCCTCTCGCAGCAGCAGACGGAGCGACTCGCGGGCGCAACGGTGCAGCGACTGCGTGCCTCACTCGACGAAGTGCTGGTCGCAAGCGTGGCCTCCGCGATCGCGCGCGTGAGCGGTGTGAACGCGCTGGCGCTGGACATGGAAAGCCACGGCCGTCGCGAAGCCTCATCGCTCGATCTTTCCCGCACGGTCGGGTGGTTCACGACCATCGCACCGTTGGCACTCGATGTCGACGCGCACGCGACGCTGCCGCAGTTGATCGCAACGACCAAGCGTGCGATGCGCGACGCCCCGGAGCGTGGCTTCGCCTTTGGCCTGCTCAACATCAACGATCCCGGCCGCGACGTACTGTTCAACTTCCTCGGCCGGTTCGATCAGGTCACCAGCGGGAGCCAGCTGTTCTCCTTCGCGGGTGACGCGACAGGCTCGTGGTACGACGGCAGCGCGACCCGGTCGCATCTGCTCGAAATCGTCAGCTGGATCAAAGACGGATGCCTCGAGTTCACCTGGACGTTCGCTGCGCTGCCGCCGGAAATGATCGCCGCCATGGCGCGCGAGTGTTCGGCGGCGCTGGCGGAGCAGTCGCACACCGCGCAAGAGACCGATGCATGGGTGGCAACCGACTTTCCGCTGGCCCGCTTGCGCGACCGCGATCTGGCGATGCTCACCGGCGACGTGGCGGATGTGCTGCCGCTCACGCCGGTGCAGCAGTTGTACTATTCGCTCGAAACGGCGCGCCCCGGTTCAGGCATCGAGCAGTGGCACTGGACGCTGTCCGGCAACGTCGACGCCGACGCGCTGCATTCCGCCTGGGAGCACGCGATAACTTTGCACGCCGCACTGCGCACCGAGTTTCTTGGCGCTGCGCTGATGGAGCCTGTGCAGGTCGTTCGCCCGCGCGTCGCCATTCCGTTCTCGGTCGTGCGTATCGCACGGGCTGCAGATTTCGAGTCGGTGCTGGCTGAGGATCGCGCGAAAGGAATGCGCATCGATCATGCACCGTTGATGCGTCTGACGCTGGTTGAGGCACCGGGCGTGCCCGCGAAGCTGATCTGGACACATCACCACCTGCAGGTTGACGGATGGTCGTGGCCGCTGTTGTTCGCGCAGGTCTCGGAGGCCTACCGCGCTATCGCCAGCGGTGCCGCGCCATCCGCACAGCGCGGTCCATCCATCCGCGACTATCTGCAGTGGTATCGGCACGCTGACCTCGATCCGTCGCGCCGCTTCTGGCAGCGGTATCTGAACGGCGTCACCGACCCGACTCCTGTCTCATCACAGCCGCGCGGCACCGAACGTTTCGATGAACTCACGGCATGTCTCAGCGACGCCGCCTCGGCGCAGCTGAACGCGCTTGCCCGTCGCCTCAAGTGCCCGCTCAACGCGCTTGTGCAGAGCGCCTGGGCGATCCTGCTCTCAAAGCAGGCCGGAAGCGACGAGGTCATGTTCGGCGCGACGTTCGCCGGCCGACCGACCGAGTTGCCCGGCGTGGAGTCGATGGTCGGTGCGTTTGTGAACAACCTTCCCGTGCGCGTGAACCTGCGCGGCGATTCCAGCTTCGAGTCGCTGGCCGGATCGCTGCAGGTTCAGGGCATCGAGCTGGCGGAGCATCAACACCTGCCGCTGCCTGACATTCAGGAACTGAGCACGGTTCCGCTGCGCTCGCAGTTGTTCGCGTCGCTGATGGTTTTCCAGAACTACGTCATCGATGATGCGGCGATGCGCTGGACGGCTGATGTCGCCGTCAGTGATTTCGTTGCACCGGTGCGCACGAACTTTCCGCTGACACTGGTCGTGCGGCCCGGCGCGGAATCGCTAAGTATCGATCTCGTGTATCAGGGCGGATACTTCGACGCAGCCGGTGCACAGCGTTTGCTCGATCAGTTCTGCGCGCTGCTGACACGTGTCGCCGACTCGCCGTCGATGTCGGTTGCGGCGTGCCGTGAGGCCGTTGCGTTGCCGCTGATCACTCGTGCCGCGCAGACGCAACCGTCACGCGGCGACGGACATCATCCGCCAGTCACGCTGCTGCAGAAGCGTATCGCGCAGGTGTGGGAGCGGGCGTTTGGTGTGACCGACGTCGGGATCGATGAGAACTTCTTCGACCTCGGCGGGCACTCGCTGCTGCTGATCCGCGTGCACGGTCTGCTCTGTCGCGAATTGGACCGCGAGCTGTCGGTGCTGGACGTCTTCAGCAATCCCACAGTTCGCAAACTCGCGGCGGCGCTCGAGCCAGAGGAGCGTTCCGCGACATCGCATCGCATCCAGCGCGCGGCACGACGGCAGACCACCTCGGGCGACATCGCCGTCATCGGCATGAGCGGCCGGTTCCCCGAGGCCGAGTCGGTCGAGGAATTCTGGCAGAACCTGCTCAATAGCGTGGAGTCGATCGTCGGGTTCTCCGACGATGAGTTGCGAAGCGAGGGCCTCGATCCCGTGGCTATGCGCGCAGCGGGACACTACGTGCAGCGTCGCGGCCAAATGTCGAACCCGGATCAGTTCGACGCCGCATTCTTCGGTATTTCGCCGAAGGAAGCGACCGCCACGGATCCGCAACAGCGTTTGTTCCTCGAGACCGCATGGGCGGCGCTCGAGGATGCGGGTTATGCACCGTCGCAGGTTGACGGCCGCATCGGCGTGTTTGCGGGCATGAGCAACAACACGTTCTACGATCAGTACGTGCAGCCCGACACCGAACTACGTTCGCAGCTCGGCGATCTCATTGTCACGATGGGCAATGAGAAGGACTATCTGGCGACACGCACGGCATACAAGCTGAACCTGAGCGGACCGGCGCTGAACATTTATACCGCCTGTTCCACTTCACTGGTGGCGCTGGCGCAGGCAGTGTCGTCGCTCCGTGAAGGACGATGTGAGATGGCGATCGCCGGTGCGGCATCGATCACCTTCCCGCAGAATCGCGGCTACTACTACGAGGAAGGCGGCATCATGTCGCCCGACGGACATTGCCGTCCGTTCGATGCGGGTGCCGGTGGCACCGTGTTCAGCAACGGTATTGCCGCCGTGATCCTCAAGCCGCTCGATCGCGCGATTGCCGACGGCGACACGATCCATGCCGTGGTTCGCGGCGTCGGAACGAATAACGACGGTTCGGACAAGATCAGCTTCACGGCGCCAAGTGTCTCGGGCCAGGCGGCAGCGATCCGCGATGCCTACGCTGAAGCGGGCGTCTCACCGGATTCCGTGGGCTACGTCGAAGCACACGCCACCGCCACGGCGCTCGGCGATCCGATCGAGTTCGAGGCACTGACGGCGGCCTATCGCGAGCATACCGACCGGGTGCAGTTCTGTGGCGTGGGCTCGGTGAAATCGAACATCGGCCATCTCGACGCGGCGGCCGGTATGGCAGGGTTCATCAAGGCCACACTGGCCGTGCGCGACGGCATCATTCCGGCCACGGTGAATTTCGAGCGCGCGCATCCCGCGCTACGCATCGAGCAGTCGCCGTTCCGCGTGATTGCGCACACTGAGCAGTGGACGCAGCGTGATGGTTCGCCGCGTCGCGCAGGTGTCAGTTCTTTCGGCGTCGGTGGTACCAACGCACACGTTGTGCTCGAGCAGGCGCCGGCGCGTGCACTGTCATCCCCATCATCGCGGCGACATGAGCTGATCGTGCTGTCGGCCCGATCGGAGACTGCGTTGCAGCGGCAGCGAGAGGCGCTCGCTGCGTTGCTCGAAAAGCAGCCGGGGACGAACCTTGCCGACATTGCGTTCACGCTCGCGACGGGTCGCGAGACCTTCTCTCACCGCATCGCAATTGTGGCCGGTACGACTGCGGAAGCCATCGCGAAGTTGCGAAACCCGAATGTGGAATCGCGCACTTCAGCCGTCAGTGACCTGCCGGTTGCGTTCCTGTTCCCTGGTCAGGGGGCGCAGTACAACGGGATGGGTCGGCAGTATTACGCCACCGAGCCGGTCTTCCGGACGGCAATCGATACTTGTGCCGAGGTCCTGCTGCCGTTGCTTGGCCAGGACATCCGCCCACTGATGTTCCTGCAGTCGGCGTCGAACGAAGCGCAGCTCAACAAGACCGCCATCACGCAGCCGGCGCTCTTCGCAATCTCGTACGGCCTGGCGCAGCTCTGGAAGGCGCACGGTGTGATGCCAAGCGCCATGATCGGGCACAGTGTCGGTGAATACACCGCGGCGTGTCTGGCGGGCTGCCTGTCGCCTGACGCGGCACTCCGGTTGCTCGCGGCCCGAGGTCGCCTGATCAACGCGCTGCCGGGCGGTTCGATGCTGTCGATTCGTCTGCCCGAAGCCGAGGTCCGGCCGCTCCTCCGCGATGGACTCGAGATCGCGGCCGTCAACTCGCCGGCGATGACCGTCGTCTCAGGTGCGACACACGCGATCGCCGCGCTTGCCGAGCAGCTGACGCGCGATGGCATCGCGCATCGCGACCTGCGCACATCGCACGCCTTCCACTCGGCAATGGTGGATGCGGTCACCGATACGTTCCGCGACGACGTGTCGAGTGTGCACTTCGCAGCGCCTGAGGTGCCATTCGTCTCGAATGTGACGGGCAGCTGGATGACGGCGGAGATGGTGCAATCGCCCGACTACTGGGCGAGCCACATGCGCCAGCCTGTGCAATTCGAAGCGGGAGTGCGTTGCCTCGCGGCAACGCATACCGTCGCGCTGCTCGAAGTTGGACCGGGACAGAGCTGCGTCACTTTCGCGCGGCAGTCCATTGCTGACGGCACCGACTACCCGATTCTCACGTCGCTGGCCAAGGATGCCGACGCCGCGCCGTTCCTCGACATGCTCGGCGCGCTGTGGGCAGCGGGCGGACGTATCGATTGGTCCGCGTACTTCGGGAACGAATCACGTCACCGCATCTCACTGCCCACCTATCCGTTCGAGCGAAAGCGTTTCTGGCCGAATGCCCGCGCACTCACGTTGCCCCTTGCTGCACGGCAGATGGCTGTGCCGGCCGTTCCCGTCGTCGTCGAGGCGCGCATTGAAACCCCGACGGTCGTCGCGAGGATGGCAGCACCAGTCGGCACACGCGGTGATCGACTCGTGCAGGAGGTGCGCGATCAGATTCAGCGCATCAGCGGCTTCGACGAGATCGACGAACGCGCGACGTTCCTGGATCTTGGTCTTGACTCGCTACTCATCGGTCAGGCGGCAGTCACGCTGAGCCGGCATTTCGGCACGCGCATCACGTTCAAGCATCTGCTGGATGAACACGATTCCGTGAAGTCGCTGGCAGCGTTCCTCGATGCCACGCTGGAGCCGTCGAAGTTTGCGCCCGGTGCCCCAGTTGCAGCTCCGTTGTCAGCACCGGTTTCGTCTGGTGCGCCGACACAATTGAGCGGTAGTCTTGATGATCGCGTCGCGCGCCTCGAAGTGATGCTGCAGCACTTTGTGAGCGGTGGCACTGCGGCAGCTCCCGCGCGTCCGATCGCCGACGCGAGTGTTGCGACGCCTGTCTTCGACGCTGGACAATTGCACCGCAGTGGTCAGGCGCCCGTCGCGTTCGGGCCGTTCCGACCAGTGGCAACCGGCGGCGCGGCGCAAGCGCTCACCGCACGCCAGCAGGCGCATCTCGACTCGTTGATTGCTGCGTACACAGCGCGCACACCGCGCTCGAAAGCGAACGTCGCTGCGAGCCGTGCAGCGCTGGCCGATCCGCGCGCAGGCGCCGGATTCAATCGGATGTGGAAGGAGATGGTGTACCCCGTCGTCTCGATCCGCTCGCAGGGATCGAGACTGTGGGACCTCGATGGCAATGAGTGGATCGATGTGACGCTTGGCTTCGGGCTCGGGTTGTTCGGGCATCGACCGGCCTTCGTCGTGAACGCGGTCGCCGCGCAGCTGGATACCGGATTCGAGATCGGCCCATCGTCGCCTCTCGCAGGTGAAGTGGCGGCGCTGCTCTGCGACATCTCGGGCAAGGATCGCGCGACATTCTGCGATACCGGGTCCGAGGCCGTGACGGCCGCGATCCGGATCGCGCGCACCGTGAGCCGGCGCGACAAGATCGCCGTGTTCCAGGGCTCGTACCACGGCATCTTCGATGAGGTGCTCGGTCGCCCGCTCGTGCGAAATGGCCAGTTGACCACCGCACCGATCGCGCCCGGCATCACCGAGGACTCGCTGGCGAACATCCTGATTCTCGAGTACGGAAATCCGGAGTCGCTTGAGTTCATAAAGCGGTACGCCGATGAGCTCGCGGCTGTGCTGGTGGAACCCGTGCAGAGCCGTCGTCCCGACCTGCAGCCGCGCGAGTTTCTGAAGGAACTCCGCAAGGTGACGGCCGAGCATGACATCGCACTCGTATTTGACGAAGTCGTCACCGGCTTCCGTTGTCATCCGGGTGGCGCGCAGGCCGTCTTTGGCATCGACGCCGATCTGGTGACGTACGGCAAGGTGCTCGGCGGCGGCCTACCGATCGGAGCGCTGGCCGGACGCAAGAAGTACATGGATGCACTCGACGGCGGCGCGTGGAACTACGGCGACGATTCCGGGCCCGATGCCAGCGTCACGTTCTTCGCGGGGACGTTTGTGCGGCATCCGCTCGTGCTGGCAGCGGCGCGCGCCGTGCTCACGGAGCTGAAGGCGCGTGGTCCCGCGCTGCAGGAGGCGCTCGATCTTCGCGCCGCGCGGCTTGTCGACCGCATGAATGCGTTCGCCGATGCCGCCGGTGTGCCGGTCAAGGTGACGCGATTCAGCTCGATGTTCATGGTCAACTTCGCGCCGGGCCTGAAGCACTCGTCATTGTTCTTCTACCACATGCGCCACCGCGGTGTGCACATCTGGGAGACGCGCCCGAGCTTCCTCTCGATTGAACACAGCGATGAGCAGATCGACGCGGTGCTCACGGCCTTCGAGGACAGCATCACCGCATTGCAGAACGGTGGATTCTTCCCCGGTGGCGAACACGGAGACTCCGTCCCCGTCACGCCGGAGCAGGAAGAACTCATCGTCACCTCCGCGATGGGCGAGGAGTACTCACGCTCGTTCAATGAGTCCATTTCCATACGTTTTGACGGTGAGCTCAATACCGACGCGCTGACCGAGGCCGTGCGGTCCGTGGTCTCGCGGCACGAATCGTTGCGTACCGTGTTCGATCGGGACGGCAACGACCAGCGCGTGATTCCCGCCAATCGCGTTCAGGTCAACGTCACGTCGGTCGATTTCCGTGATGCGAGTCAGTCCGTGATCAGTGAGTATCGCACCGGCGTGATCACCGAGGTATTCCGGCTGGATCAGGGTCCGCTGGTCCGATTCCATCTGTTGTCACTGAGTCGCACGCAGAGTGAGTTGCTGATCGTCGCGCATCACGCTGTCTGCGACGGCTGGTCGTTCGACGTGATCTACAACGATATTCTCGCGCTGTATCGGCGTGCGACAGGACATGGTGGCGACCTGCCGGCAGTCACGCCATTTCGCGATTTCGTCGAGCGGCAGAACCTTCCTGATGTCAAGCAGGCGCGTGCCGAGGACACGAAGTACTGGGCGGATCGTCTTGCGACCTTGCCGCCCACGCTGACACTGCCGGCCGATCTGCGTGACGCACAGGATTCGTTCGCATGTCGATCAATCCGGCGCGTGATCCCCGACGCGCTTGGCGTGGAACTGCTGCGCTTTTGCAAGGAGACGCGTCTTACCCCATACGCACTCTTCTTCGCCGCATATCGCGATATCCTGTACCGACTTTCGGCGCAGGAGTCGTTCTGCGTCGGGACCCCGATCGCAAGTCAGGCATCGGCGGGACTTCCGGGACTCTGCGGTCACGGCGTGCACTTCCTGCCGCTGCCGTGTGATGCGCCGACCGACATGACCGTCGCAGAGTATCTCACTGCGAATCGCGCATTGATCCTCGACTCACTGGATCATCAGAACACGACGCTGTCGCGGATCCTGCGCGAAAGTCCCAGTGGAGCGCGCCTCGAACCCATCGCGGCCACGTTCACGCTCGAGACCACATCAGCCGTATGGACCGCTGACGGCCTTTCGGCGAGTCTGCAGGTCAACGGGAAGTTTTACTCGACGTTCGACCTCAGTCTCTACGTCACTGACGACCACGGGCATTTCTCGCTGTTGGCCAATGCACGCGCGGGCAAGTTCAGCGATGCGTCTGTCGACGCATGGCTCACCCTGATGATCGACTGGCTGGCGGCCGTGGTGCATGCACCTGGCACCACGCGCCTCGCAGACCTGCCGCTGACTCGCCCGGCTGCTGCGACGCCCGTACCCGCCACGCACGACCTCGTCTCCCTGTTTGACGCACAGGCCCGGCGCACACCGGACGCCGTCGCGCTGCGGTCTGACACTCGCAAGTTCACGTATGCGCAGGTCGATCGCCTCGCCACGGCGCTCAGTCATCGCTTCATCGCGGCTGGCGTGACGTCTGGATCGTGCGTGTTGCTTGACGTGGATCGGTCGCCGGAATTCATCATCGCGCTCGTGGCCATCGTGAAGGCTGGTGCTGCCTACGTGCCGATCGATCCAACGTATCCCGAGGCGCACAAGCAGCAATTGCGCGAGGATGTGAGCCCATCACTCAGCGTGGACGACGCGACGCTGCGGCGGATGTTCGACGGGCTCGATCAGGACACACCAAAGCCGACGCAGCACAAGGCCATCGATCCCGAATCGATGGCGTACGTCATGTTTACCTCCGGATCCAGCGGACGGCCGAAGGGCGTGATGGTGCCGCACCGCGCTGTCGCACGGCTCGTGCATGGCCCCGGCTGTATCGATATCAGCGAACAGGATGTGTTCCTGCTGTCATCGCCGCTCTCGTTCGACGCGTCGACCCTCGAAATCTGGGGCGCGCTGCTCAACGGGGCCTGCCTCGCCATTCCGTCGCCCGGGACCCTCACGATTCACGAAATCGCTGAGAGCCTGCATCGGTATCGCGTGAGCATCATGTGGCTCACGTCAGGTCTCTTCCAGACGATGATCGACGAGCGCCCGGCCTCACTCACCACGCTGCGTCTGCTGCTGGCCGGTGGCGATGTCCTCAGCGTGCACCACGTGTCGAAAGCACTCGACCTGCTGCCGAATACGCGCCTCATCAACGGCTACGGTCCGACCGAGAACACCACGTTCACGACGACGCACGAAATCACGCGCGCGGATGTCGGACGCTCGTCAATCCCGATCGGAAAGCCGATTCCGGGAACGACCGTGCAGATCGTCGACGACGCGCGGCGACCAGTACCGGACGGCATCGCGGGCGAGTTGCTCGCCGGCGGTTCCGGCCTTGCACTTGGATACCTCAATCGTCCCGATCAGACGTCGGCGTCATTCGTCGCCAACTCCGGAAGTCCACGCTCGCCACTCCTGTACCGCACGGGCGACCGTTGTCGCGTGTTGCCGGACGGTTCAATCGAGTTCCTCGGTCGCATCGACAGCCAGGTCAAGATCCGCGGCTACCGCGTCGAACCCGGTGAACTCGAAGCGGTGATCGGCGCGCAGCCGGGTGTGACCGCCTGTCGGGTGGTGGTGCGCGCGGGTGACGCGACCGGTTCGTCGTTGGCGGCGTTCTGCACTGGTACAGCGTCTTCGAAGCCGGATGTGACGAAGGCCGTGCAACGCCTTCTGCCGAAGCACATGCAGCCGACGTCGATCACGTTCATCGACGCCTTCCCACTCGGCAGCACAGGCAAGGTGGATGGCAAGGCACTGCTCCGTCAGCTCGATGTCGGCAGCACAGACGTCGCGCCGGATACGGGCCACGTGCCGCCGTCCACCGACACGGAACGCACCGTGTTCCGCATCTGGCGCGACCTGCTCGGTCATGAACGGTTCGGCGTGACCGACGCGTTCTTCGATATCGGCGGCCATTCGCTGCTTGGCCTGCGTCTCTTCAACCGGCTCGCCGAGGAGTGCGGATTCGTCCGGCCGCTTGCAGTCCTGTTCACGCACCCCACGATCCGCGAGCTCTCCGCCGAGATCGACCAGATGGGGGAAGCCGCAGCGCACGTGTCGAGTGAGCTGCTTGCCACGCTTCGCGGACACGGCAGTGCGACGCCACTCTTTCTGATTCATGGTGGCGATGGCGGTGTCATGTTCTACAACACCCTGGTGTCCAAGCTCGACGGTCTGGACGCGCCGGTCTACGCGGTCGAATCGCCGTCATTGAGCCTGCGGCATCTCGAGCTGCCAGACCTCGACACGCTGGTGACGCACTACCTCGAGCTGATTCGGGCGAAGCAACCGAAGGGACCGTATCGCGTCGGCGGCTATTCGTTCGGCGGCATTGTCGCGTTCGAGATCGCGAGTCGGTTGCAGCGCGAGGGGATCGAGGTGCAGCTCGTACTGTTCGACTCCTCGAATCCCGCCATCAGTGCCGACACTCGCCACGGAATTTTTCGTCGGATCGAAGTGGCATGGAGTCGATACAAGTCTGATGCGCTCCTGCCGCGATGCGCCAAGGTGGTGCGGCGCATGGCCACTCGCCGCGTCAGCGATCGCCAGTACCAGGAAAAAATCCGCCATTTCAGCATGGCGTGGAGCGCCGGCACGCTGAGCGAGCTCGAAGACCGCGCGTTCTTCCTCAACGAACGGCACCAGCAATTGCTCGCGCACTACGCTCCAAGCGGACGTGTGATCGACGCGCTGCTGATCAAGTCGTCCGAACCGACGGAAGGCGTTGACCTGCCGCCGGACTACGGCTGGGGTGCGCTGATCGACCGACTGCAGGTCGTCACCGTGCCCGCGACGCACTTCACCGTGTTTGAGCCGACGGCGATCGACGCGATGGTGCCGGTCCTGCAGTCATACCTCTCTCGCGATTACTGACGCGTTCGCCGATGCCCACCGGGCGTCGGCCGGGAACGCCAAAGCGTCTGACACGGCAGCGACCGCAATCCGCCGACGGCCGGGTACGCGTCCGTTGCCATACCGACGTATCTTGTGAGTGCGCGCGCACGTGGGGCCAGTAGCTCAGCGGTAGAGCAGCGGACTCATAATCCGACAGGTCGTAGGTTCGAATCCTACCTGGCCTATCACTGCGGCCCGCGCTGAAGAACCGTCGGTGTATCGGCGGTGTCGGACGTCTTTCCCCCAGCGTTCTCGGGGCCCTGCCCCTTCCCCGAACCCGCTGCTACGGTTAGACTTGGCGGCTTCGGGTCCTCAGGCTTTCGAGGCCCGGAACAGGGGTTGCACAGTGCGTTGAAGGACGCGTAGCTCAGCTGGTTAGAGCGCTGCTTTCACACAGCAGAGGTCCGGGGTTCGAGTCCCTGCGCGTCCATATCCCCCCGCTCGTGGTCTCTCAGCCATTCACTCAGCGATGAATCGCCACTTCCTTCGGCCGCTGCTCGCGGTCGGGGTCTTTTTGTTTATGGCGGCGGCGCTCCACGCCCAGGCCGTCTCGCCGCAGCAGGCGCAGCAACTCCTGCAAAATCGACCGGACCTGCTCACCCAGCTGCGCCAGCGACTCGGTGGCAGTGGCCTCTCGCCCGATCAGATACGCGCCCGACTTCGCGCGCAGGGGTATCCCGACAATCTGCTCGACTCGTATCTGCAGTCGGATACTCGTGGCGGTGGATCGGGTGGCGCTGCGGACGCGACGACTGGCGGCGCTGCTGCCGGTCTCGGTGGCGCTGGCGCGGCAGGCGGGCTCACCGGCAATCCGGCAATGCCGACGTCGGATGTGTTTCAGGCGCTGCGTGAACTCGGGATCGCCGACTCCAGTGACTTCGACTTCCCAGGCGATACCAATCGCACCAAGCGCATCATCGGCGACTCGCTGCAGACACCGTTCGACAGCACACTCGACAGCCGCATTCCCACTGACGTGCGCGGCCGGGATGGGCGTCGCCTGACCCCCTACGAGCAGTACCTCTACCTGCGCGCCGATTCGATCCAGCGGGATAGCGGCCTCAAGGTGTTCGGCATGGAGCTGTTCTCGCAGCGCAACGCGTCCCAGTTCGATGCCAATCTCGCCGGGCCGGTCGATCCGAGCTATCGACTTGGCGCCGGTGATCGACTGGTGCTCATTCTCACCGGTGACGTCGAACAGGCCTACACCCTCGATGTTACGCGTGAAGGGTTCGTCGTCATTCCGCAGGTGGGACAGATCAGCGTCGCCAACCTCACGCTGGCACAACTCGAAGACCTGCTCTTCACACGCCTCGGCCGGTCGTATTCCGGCATCCGTCGCGGTGCCAACGCAACGACGCGATTCAGCATCAGCGTGGCACGACTGCGCTCCAATCAGATCTTCGTGGTCGGCGAGGTCTCACGTCCGGGTAGCTATCGCGTCTCCGCCGCCGGAACCGCGCTCACCGCGCTGTACGCTGCCGGTGGACCGACCATGAACGGCTCACTGCGCGCCATTCAGATCCGCCGCAACGGTCGCACCGTCGGTACCATCGACCTGTACGACTATCTGACGCGTGGCGATGCGTCGCGTGATGCGCGTCTGCTCAATGGCGACATCGTGTTCGTGCCGATTCACACCGGTCGCGTCCGCGTGCTCGGCGAAGTGAATCGTCCCGGCACGTACGAAGTCGGTCCGTCCGGCTCGTTGTCCGAGATCGTCCGAGCCGCCGGCGGCATGCTGCCCACCGCCGCGCGCTCTCGCATTCAGATCGAACGGCTCACACCGATGCGTGATCGTACACGTCCGGGTAGTGACCGCGCCGTGCTCGACGTGAGCGGTACCGATGGCGCCGACGTTCCCGCGCTGGCACTTGTCGACGGCGATGTGATACGTGTGCTCAAAGTGGCCGACCGCGTCCGCAACCGCGTCGTGATGCGCGGCAACGTGTTCACACCTGGCGCCGTCGGACTGACGAGCGGCATGAAACTCAGCGAGGCCATTCGAAAGGCCGGTGGGCTCAAGCCGGACACCTATCTCGGCCAGGTGCTGATCACGCGCCTCAATTCCGACTCCACACGCACGCAGCTGCGTGCCGTGCTGGCAGATACGATCGGCAACGTCGTCAACGATCCGATGTTGCAGGAAGAAGATGAAGTACGCGTGTTCGGGCGCAGTGAGTTTCGTCCGCTTCGGTTCGTGGCGGTCACTGGTGCCGTGCGTCGCAGCGGCCGCTATCCGTATCACGACGGCATGACGATGCGGGATCTCGTGTTGCTGGCCGGCGGTCTGCAGGAGAGCGCGTTGCTGACGGAGGCGGAAGTGGCGCGCATGCCGCAGTCGCGTGTCGATGGTGCGACTGCATCCACGATGCGTGTGCCGATGGACTCGAGTTATCTCTTCGAGCGCGGCGGCGACGGTCGCTACGCCGGCCCACCCGGCCTGCCGGGAGCAGCCAGCGGAGCGAAGGATGTCGTACTGCAACCGTACGACAACGTGCTCATTCTGCGCCAGCCGGACTGGGAACTGCAGCGCACCGTGTTCGTCGGCGGCGAAGTGAAGTACCCGGGATCGTACACGCTCGTGAAGAAGACGGAACGGCTCAGCGACGTGGTTCAACGCGCGGGCGGATTGACCGGCGAAGCGTATGCCGATGGCGTGAATTTCACGCGTCGGCGCAATCGAGTGGGGCGTATTGGTGTCAATCTTCCGGCAGTGCTCAAGAGTGCGCAGGATGAAGACAATGTCATTCTGTTCGACGGTGATTCGATCACGATTCCGCGGTACGATGCCGTCGTTCGCGTCGATGGCGCGGTAAACTCACCGACGGCGTTGCCGTACGTACGAGGGAAGGACATGCAGTACTACATTCGCGCGGCCGGTGGTGGGCGCCTCGATGCGGATCTGCCCCGCACGTACGTGACGCAGCCGAACGGTCGCGTCGACGCGGTGTCCCGACGCTTTCTGCTGCCGGACGGTCAGCCGACACCACGACCAGGTGCCGTCGTGACAGTCCCGAAACGTGACCGACAGGAGCGTCAGGACAACCTTGCGGCGAGAACACAGATCGTGTCGATCGTCGCGACAGTCGCCACCGTGCTGGCATCGCTGGCGACGATCATCATCCAGCTTAGAAAGTAGCGGGTCGACGATGTCGCCCGACGCACCAGTGGCTGGCGAGACGCCTTCGACGCCCTCGCTGCTGCAAAGCGGTGCGTTCAGTCTCGTCACGAGTGCCGCGCCGATCGTTGTCGCGCTGGTCGCGCTGCCGGTCCTCACTCGGCAGCTCGGCACGGAACGACTCGGGTTGTTGGCGCTGGCGTGGGCGTGGCTCGGCTACGCAGCGCTGCTCGATTTCGGACTTGGCCGCGCACTGACACGACTGGTTGCGGCAGCGGATGCGGGCGATGTGCCGACAGTGCCGATCGGTGCGTACGTCACCACTGCGCACGTCACGCTCACACTCGTGGGTGGCGTCGTCGGACTGCTGGGCGCGATCATCGCGCCATGGTACGTGTCACAGGTGCTGCACGTATCGCCGACGTTGCAGCGCGATGCCGTCACGAGCGCAATCATCTTCGCACTCGCGGTTCCGCTCATCACCGGCGCCAGCGTTCCACGCGCCGTCCTCGAAGCGCGTCAACAGTTTCGAGCCGTGAATCTCGTGCGGCTGCCGGTCAGCGTCGCCACGTTCGCAGTGCCGCTGCTGCTGATCCCCGTGACGGCGTCGCTGACCGCCATCGCACTCACGCTCGCAGCCGTGCGCGCGTGGGCATGGTGGCGCTACACCCGCCTCGCACGCGCGATCATGCCCGTCGGCCCGCGCGACGCGCCGGCCCGCGCGCACCTGCCGGCGCTGCTGCGCGCGGGCGCCTGGATGACGGTGAGTAATGTGCTCAGTCCTCTGATGACGGTCGCCGATCGCTTTCTCATCGGTTCCTTGATTTCCGTGAGCGCCGTTGCGCTCTACGCGGTGCCGTGGGAAGCGGTCACGAAACTCTGGATTGTACCGGGTGCGCTGACGATGGTGCTCTTTCCAACGATGTCGCGCGCCGCGACCGTGGACCCGCGCGAACTCACACCGCTGCACAGCGCAGGCGTTCGCCTGATGTTGTTGATCGTGATTCCGGTCTGCGCGCTGGCCTGCCTGCTTGCGCCAACCTTGCTGCAGATCGCGGGCGGCAGACAGTACACCGGTGACAGTGTCGATGTCCTCCGCATTCTCGCCGTCGGTGTCGCCGCGAACTGCGTCGCCACGATTCCCTTCACGCTGTTGCAAGCCACGGGACGCGCGCGCTGGACAGCCTCTCTGCATCTGATCGAGGTGGTGCCCTTCGTGGTACTGCTCTGGTTTGCTGTGACCCGATGGGGAATCATTGGCGCGGCCAGTGCATGGACGACACGCGTCGTGATCGACGCGGCGCTCATGACATGGCGCGCGCAGACGGTCGCACCATTGCCCGGGCGCACGGTGGCACTGTTCGCGCTCGGTATCGCACTGGTCGCGTTGTGCGCGTGGCTTGGCGACTCCAGTTCGGAGATCATCCAGCCGTCGGTATTCGCGGCCGCGGTGCTGGCGCTGTTGTTTCCGGTCGTGCTGTGGAGCCAGCGCAGCGCTGCCGAGCGCATGGTCCTCGGTCGCGTCGGCGGGCGCTGAATTCGATGCTTGCGATCATCGTGCTGCAATACGGACGCTGGCGTGATACGGTGGCGTGCCTGCAGAGCCTTGTGCCATCGGTGCGCGCCGGACTTGCACGCGTGATCGTCGTCGACAACCAGTCGCCGGATGACAGCGTGGCGTCACTGCACGCATGGATTGCCGGTACGCTGCCGCCGTCGCCGCGCCCAGTGCACGACACCGTCGCGGCGTACTGGTGGCCGTTGCAGGGCGCCGCGACAGTGTGGACCGTGCCAGGCGTGGACCACGCATCGCAGGTACCGGATTCGAGCCCGTGGACGCTTGTGCACTCGGACGCGAATCGCGGGTTCGCCGCTGGGATGAATCAGGGCATTCGCGTTGCGCTGGATGATCCGCAGGTGGACGCTGTCTGGCTGCTCAACAACGATACCGTTGTGTCGCCAACGAGCGTCGAGGCCATTCGGGCGTCGCTCGATACGGCGTCCACGAGCGTTGGGCAGTTCGGGACGACCGTGTGCTACTACGACCGGCCGACCATCGTGCAATCGGTAGGCTGGTGTCGCTGGAATTCATGGCTCGCAACGGCGGACCGGGTTCATGACGGCGCCAGCCTGGCTCAGCCGTTGTCGCGCAACCCGCGCCTGCCTGGCTACGTGTACGGCGCCTCGTGGATTCTGCGCGCCGCGGCGTTGCGAGACGTCGGTCTGCTGTCGGAGGAGAGTTTTCTCTACGGCGAGGAGCTGGATTGGACATGCCGCGCCGAACCGCGCTGGCAGTCGATACTGATCCCCGACGCACTGGTCTGGCACCGCGAGGGCGCCAGTATCGGGGCCGGCGCCGCACGTACCGCGGCCCGGAGCGAGTTCGTCGACCTGTGCGGGATTTCCGCCCGCTTACGCCTGACGCACAGATTTTTTCCACAGCGCCTGCCTGCCGTATATTCGAGCTTGTTCGGCGCGGTCCTCAATCGTCTGCGGCGAGGGCAGCCGCATCGCGCCGCTGCCGTGGCGAAGCTCGTGCTCGCGGGCGGGCTGCCAGCGCCGCGACCGCTGCGGGCGGACGATTCTCTCTTGCATGACCATTCGTGACCCCTGAGCTGCCGAGTGCGAACGCAGGCTTGACGACATTGCCGGTCGAGGAATTCTCGATCGTCGAGTTGCGGCGTGGCGTGGCGCGCCGGTGGCGATGGCTGCTCATCGTGCCGCTTGCGGCCGCGCTGATCGGCGCTGGCAGTGCAGCGCTGTGGCCCAAGACGTGGACCGCCACCACCAGCTTCGTGCCTGAACAAGCGCTCGGCACGAACTCAACCAGCATTCTCGGTGCGCTCGGTGGACTCGGCTCCCTGCTCGGTGACGCCGGTGGCGGCGCCAGCGCGCTGGCCAAGTTGAAGGACGGCCCATCGACGGAGTTCTTCGCCGATGTGCTCAAGAGCTCCGAGCTCCTCAGCACCACGCTGCGGACGCCGTTCGCCGACCCGGAGAATCCCGCCGTCAAGCGTCCGTTGCTCGACCTCATCGACGTGGACGGCGCGACGCCGGAGCGCCGCTTCGGGAATGCCCTGCGCAAGTTCGACAAGAAGGTGGTCGTGCTCATCAGCCGGAAGAGCGGCATCGTGAATCTCAGCGTGACACTGCGTGATCCGATGCTCTCAGCGGCCGTCGCGAATCGCATGCTCGACCTGCTCAACCGGTTCAATCTCGAGCGACGACAGCGCGCCTCGACCGAACAGCGTCGCTTTGCCGAACTCCGCCTGAGCACTGCGCGCATCGAGCTCGATTCTGCCGAAACTGCCCGACAGGGTTTTCTGGACGCGAATCGCAACTATTACGAATCACCACGCCTGCTTGCTGTCTACGATCAGCTCGATCGCGCCGTCCGTGTGAAGGAAGGCATTCTGATCGGGCTGACCAAGACCTTCGAGGAGAGCCGCGTTGCCGAAGTGCGCGACACGCCGCTGCTGACGATCGTCGACGCGGCGATTCCGCCCGACCGACCGCTGCAGCGGCCCCTGCTCTGGGGTGGATTGGCGGCGGCCGTTGGCGTCCTCCTGGGTTTGATCGGTGTGGTGTTCGCTTCGTTGAACGATCGCCGCGCGATGGAGAGCGGTCGTCGTTACATCGCCGCCGACCCGCAGATTCGCGCAGTGTCCTGACGTGTCACTGCAGGTGTTGCCCCTTCCGGCGCGCGTCGCACACTCGAGCTCCACGTCGGTCCGCCAATTCGCGACCCTGGTCGTTGTCGGGACGCTGCCGTTCACGTACGCGATGACGCTGCGCGTGGTGTTCCCGCTCAAGATGTACGAGCTCGTGCTCTGTCTGTGCGCGGCGACCGCCGCGTGGGAAGGCCGACTCGTGCTCGCACCGGGACTGAGCCGTTTCGCGAAACCGATTTTCGCCTTGCTGGTGTGGGCCGCGGTCGTGCTCGTGGTGCGTCTCGTTTTCCCACTCGATTCGTTCACGACGGAAGGCTTCGAGGCGCGCGTCGGTCCGGTGGGTGATGCCGTGATCAAGATCGGCTACTGGCTGCTCGCGCTGTTCGCGTTCCTGCTCGTCGCGACGGCCGCGTATGAGGATGCGCGTCGCGTCGGGCGCTGGTGGTGTATCGGTGCGATCATCGCCGCAGCGTACGGCTGGCTGCTGCTGCTCTCGTCGGTGTTCGCACTGCCCGCACCGCTCCTGCCCGGCATGGTCAGCCCGCAAATCATCAACATTGCGGGCCGAGAGCTCTTTCGCGGCGGCACGTTCGAGGAGGGCAACTATTTCGCGATGTACCTGCTCACGTCCTTCGCGGTTGCACTCTGGATGCGCTGGCGCTGGACCGCCGCGTTCATGGCCACGACGGTCTTCATCACCTTCTCGACGGCGAACGTCGTTGCGCTGGTGCTGTTCGGATGCATTTACACGCTCGGTGTCGGTACACAGGACCGGGACCCGCGCGGCCGAATCTATGCCGTCGCGTTGTTCGTCGCGATCACGACAGTGGTGTTCGGCATTCTGTTCGCGACCGGCTACATCTCGGAATTCTTCGTCGCCAAGCTGTCCACGGAAGAATTCGGATCGAAACTCGATCGCGTCGACCTTGCGGTGGCCGGGCTGCGCATGTCGGCCGATCACCCCATCATGGGCGTCGGTCTCTCGCATTACGGCTACAACTACCGACCGTATCAGCTGACGGATTTTTTCGATCGCGCGCGGCCGGTCAAGCCGATCGCCAATAATCCGTGGGTCGAACTGGTGGCAGAGACAGGTCTGATCGGCCTCGCGTGTGCACTCACGTTCGCGAAGCGAGTGTGGGCAAAGGCATCCGGTGCTGATGGCCTCGCGTTCCGCGCCGGACTGGCCGCCGTGTGCCTCGGATTGTTCACATTTCCCAGTATCACGGTGCTGTTCATCTGGGCGTTCTGCGGTCTGGCCGTTGGCGTGCGCCTGCGTCAGGAACATGACGCGCAGCCCCGGCCTGCATGAGTCGCCCGCAACTCGTGGAATACTTCGGACGCCAGTATCTCCTGCCGACGTGGTATCCAGCGCCGCTCGTGACCGGACTCGCGCTGGTGGATCAGGGCCGGCGCCTGCTCACCACGTCGGCGGGCACGCGCGCCATTCCCGATCTGACGCGCGCCACGATCGTGATCGCGAAGCCCGATCATTTCGGTGATCTCGTGCAGGCCACCGCGCTCTGTCGTGCGCTGCGTGATCAGCTGCCCGGCGCCCGCCTCGTCCTCGTGCACGGATCATGGGCGCGCGAAGTCGGCCAGTGGCTGGTTGCGAACGACTACGTGCACGAGCTGGTGACGTACGATGCGGCCTGGCTACAGTCCAGCGACGTGTCGTGGCCCACGCGCCTGTGCATCGAGCACGAGACGCGGCACTCCGCAGCGGCGGCGATCAAACGGCTGCAACCGGCCGTCTATCTCGACATCCGCTGCACGACGCCAAGCACGATCGATCTCGCGATCGCATCCGAATCGCCGCTGCGCATCGGCTTCGGGCTGCGTGGTCGCAGCTGGCAGTATCACGCGCTGATTCCCTATCGACCCGACGCGTCCCTCGGACAGAACTGGCTCAACGTGCTCGAGGTGCTCAGGCTGCAGTCTGCCACGTATCGTGGTCCAGTACTTCCGCCCGCAGCACCGTTGTCCGCCAACGCACCGATCATCGTGCAACCCGGCAGCAGGACGGCAGCCAAGGAAGCGCCACACGCACTCTGGAGCGCGCTGCTGCCCGCACTATCCGAGCGTGCACCGATTCAACTGGTGGGCAATGCGCGAGATCGCGAACGTTTCGCCGCATTGCGTGCGCTGGTCCCGGCCGCGCGCATGCACGACATGATGGGAGCGACTGCGTTTTCCGAACTCGTCACGGCCACTGGCCGCGCGCGCGCCGCCGTCGGCGTCGAGTCGATGGTCGCGCATCTCGCGCTCGGGCATGGACGTCCCACCGCAGTGCTCAACAACCCCGACGCCTCCGGCGTCGTTGCCTTCCCTGACGGCATGCCGTCTTTGACCTTTGTCGATATGACCTCCGATCCGCAGCGCGCAGCCGCGTCCGTTCTCGCGCACATCGACCGGTATCTCGCCTGATGCGTGTTGCCATCATTCACGACTGGCTCACGACGTGGGCGGGCGCCGAGTGCGTCCTGCAGCGGCTGCTCACACTGCTGCCGCAGGCCGAACTCTTCTCGACGATCGATACACTGCCGGAAGAGTATCGCGCAGGTCTGGTCGGTCGGACGCCGCACACCACGATGCTGCAGCACATGCCGAAGCTGGCGGACAACTATCGCATGTTGTTGCCGCTGATGCCGATGGCGATCAAGCAATGGGATTTCACCGGCTACGACCTGATCGTGTCCAGTTCTCACGCGGTCGCGAAGGGCATCACGGTGCCGAAAGGCACGCGTCACGTGTGCTACTGTCACACGCCGATGCGGTATGCGTGGGATCTCGAGAACGCATATCTCGACACGAGTGGATTTCGCGGACCGAAAGCGTGGGCAGCACGTCAGGTCCTTGCGCAGCTGCGCAGCTGGGATCGTCGCAGCGCGAACGGCGTCACGGAGTTCATCGCCAACTCTGCGTACATCTCGGCGCGGATCAAACGCTGTTACGGGCGTGACAGCCACGTCGTGCACCCGCCGGTCGACACCGCCGGCTTCACCCTCAATGCGGCACCACGTGCCACGAATTTCGTCACCGCCGGACGCATCGTGCAGTACAAGCGCATCGACCTGCTCGTGGAAGCATTTCGCCTGCGACCGAATGAACGCCTGATCGTGATCGGCGACGGCCCCGGTCGCGCATCGATTGCCGCCGGCGCGCCACCGAACGTGCACTTCACCGGTCGCCTGCCGTTGCCAGAACTGCGTGCACATCTGCAGTCCGCCCGCGCGTTCCTGTTCGCGGCCGAAGAGGATTTCGGGATCACACCGCTCGAGGCACAGTCCTGCGGTACGCCAGTGATCGCGTTCGGGCGCGGCGCGGCAACGGAAACCATTCGCGGCCTCGATCACGCCACGCCGACCGGTGTCTTCTTCGGTGCGCAGACGCCACACGCTGTCGTCCGCGCGCTCGATGACTTCTACGCGCATGAGCAGGACATCACCGCACACGCCTGTCGCGAGAACGCGCAGCGATTTGCAACAGCGTGCTTCGATCGCGGAATGAGCGCCGCGTTGGGTTTGCCCACGGCGCCGCCCCTTCCCGAGGCTGAGCCCGCACTGCGAGCCCGCTCGTGACGCAGAACATGACTCCACGTCCGGCGCTTCCCGCCCTCACCGGCCTGCGCTTCATTGCCGCCGTACAGGTGGTCATGTTCCACACACGCAGCGCTGCGCCCGGGTTGCAGCGTGCGTCGTTTCTCGATCCGTTCGGTGGCGGCTACAGCGGGGTCAGCCTCTTTTTTGTGCTGTCGGGATTCATTCTCGCGTACAACTATCTGACGCCGGACGGCAACGGTGTCCGCTCCATCCGCTCGTTCCTTGTCGCACGTGCCGCACGCATTTACGCGGTCTACGCACTCGGTGTCGTGATCGGAATTCCGGCATTGCTCGCTGAAGCGTCGCGACATGGCGGCGTGGCGGCCAACCTGCAGTATCTCCTCATGGTGATCGCCGCGAACTTCACGCTCGTGCAGGCCTGGATTCCGGAGTACGCCTGTCGGTTGAATTGCCCGGGCTGGTCACTCTCCGTCGAAGCCTTCTTCTACCTGCTGTTTCCGCTGATCGGATTGTGGCTCTGCCGTCGCCGACCCGTGGCGCTGCTTGTCATCGGCGCTGGCTGTATCGCGCTCGCGTATGGCGCGGCATTCACGTACATGGCCGTCGACCCCGACAAGCTTGGACACGCCACTGCGGCATCGTACGCCACGTGGTTGTCCGTGCTGAAGTTCAATCCGGCGATACGATTGCCGGAGTTTGCGCTCGGCATCGCCCTCGGCATTCTCTACCTGCGCGCGCCAAACGCACTCGGGCGCGGCGCCGCGTTCGTGTCGCTCGCAGCCTTCGCCTTCGCGTGCGTCGGTCTCGCGGTACACGAGCGCCTGCCGTATCCACTCGTGCACAACGGATTGCTGGCGCCTGTCTACTGCGTGCTGATCTTCGCCCTGGCGACGGGCCAGGGACCGCTGGCGCGCCTGCTCAGTACCCGCCCGCTCAAGCAACTCGGCGAAGCGTCATTTGCACTGTATCTCCTGCACGTGCCGCTGATCGGCTACTGCGCCCGACTGTTTGCGCTTGGCGACATCACGCAAACTGACGACTCGTGGAAGTGGGCGTTGATGTATCTCGCCGTGTGTCAGTTGACGGCACTGGCAGTATTGCATTGGATCGAAGAGCCGTCGCGTATCGCGATCAAGCGCTGGCTGTCACCGTCACCTCGTCCTGACATGACCAGCGCGGCGTGAACCGCGTGCGGTCTCAGAGCGGGACACCAGCTGATGTGGTATCGGTCGTGACGGTCCTGACCCGCTGCGCATGCAGGAGTCGCGACGTGCGCCAGAGGATGCCGAGAAAACGCGGGCCGCGAATCAGATAGCGCTTCCAGAGCCGCTTCGGATCCTGCGCCAGACGGTACGCCCACTCGAATCCCGTGTTGGACATCCACTGCGGTGCGCGCTGCAGCTTGCCGGACAAAAAATCGAGACTCGCACCGCAACCGATGGCGACTGCGGGCTTGATCTCATCCAGTGACCGCGCAATCCACATCTCCTGCTTCGGCGCGCCGAGCGCAACGAACACCACGTCCGGCTTCGCAGCCTTCACACGCGCGACCACCTCGGCATCACCCGGACTCTTGCCGTCCATTGACACGAACGCGGGATCAACACCGACGATTCGCACACCGAACTCCGTGCGGAGTCGCTCCGATGCCAGCTCGGCGGCGCCGGGAATACCCGGCATGCCACCGAGGAGATACACGCCCCAGTCATTCTCGACAGCCAGCTGCATGATCGGCAGCAGCATGTCTGAGCCCGACAGCTTTTCCGGAATCCGCTTGCCGAGCAGTCGCGATGTCCACACCAACGGCATCCCATCGGCGAAAGACAGGCTGGCGCGTCGATATGCCTTGCGAAGTCCCTCATGCTGATCGGCCATCACGACATGGTCGACATTCGGCGTGAAGATCGCGCCGCCTTCGCCGCTCGCGACGAGCTGCCTGACCGCAATGATCGCATCGTCGAACGCGAGCGCGTCGACCCACAATCGGCCGAATCGCACGCGATGTCGTTTGTCGGGTGCCCTCACGTGAACGCTTCCATCATGGCACAGTCTCATCAGAGCGCGCCGTTCGAACCCATTCGCCGGAGCGACGCCTGGGCCTGAGCAGCACCGACACCTTCCACACGGCGTAGACGGGCGCCCACGCCAGATCACCTATGACGCGCACACCGCCACCGGACAGCACTGCACCACGCAGCACATACGCCGCCAGGAATGCCGCGCAGAGCATCATCGGCGTCGCCGCAGCGACCGACACTGCGCCGGCCAACACACCACCGCCGGCGAGCAGCACACCGAGCATCACGCCGCCGGCCAGGAGTGTGAGCGGCGGAACGAGCAGATCCAGCGCCAGGTCGAGCGGAATCGCACCGCCGCGATGCACGGCTGCACGCAGCAGCGGCGGCACCAGCGACTTGATCAACGCGAGACGACCACCTTCCCAGCGTTCCCGCTGTGTGCGTGATGCGGCCTCGGTCACTGGCATGTCACCGCGGACTTCCGCGTCATGCACATACTCGACTCGCGTGCAGGCCAGCCCCAGCGCCACGCCGTACTCCACATCTTCGACGATCGAGAATGCGCGTGGCGGCACGCGGCGAAGCAGATCGCTGCTGAACCCCATGCCGTTGCCACGAAGGCCGCACGACAGGCCGAGTCGCTCGCGGCCAAGCGAACGCACGGTGTGGAACATCGTCAGAGCCAGCACCATCAGGCGCGTGCGCCATGAGGCATTCGCGTTCCGCACGCCGTACTCCGCCTGCACCGCCTGCGCGCCGCGCACGAAGCGCGATGAAAATGCGGCCAGCAGGTTTGGCGAGACACTGGTATCCGCATCCACCACAACCACCATCTGCGCAAAGCCGTCGGCAAGCGAATGCGCGTATGCATGCGCGAGCGCGTACCCCTTGCCGCGTTCAGTCGCGTGACTCCGCTCGAGCACCTGCGCACCCGCATCGCGCGCGCGCTGCCCTGTGTCGTCGGTGCAGTTGTCGGCCACGACCAGAATGCGAAACCGGTCCGTCGGGTATGTCATCTCACGCAGGCTGGCGACGGTTGCACCGATGCCAGACGCTTCGTTGTGCGCGGGCACCACGATGTCGAATCGGGTGCTGTCGTCTGCGGGCAGTCGCGCGGTGCGACCGGAGCACACGGTCAGCACCAGCAGATAGCCGGTCGCCGCGAGCAGCGGCAAGGTCGCGAGCAGCAGGACGATGTCTGACGGGCGCAGCGACGCGAGGAATGCGTTCACGGTGCCATCAGCGAACGCCTGCGCCGCGAGCAACACGCAGATCGTGACGCTTGCGCTCCGCGCAACGGCTCGAGCACCCGGGCAGCAAGGCGCTCAAGGCCGGTGCGACGGAGCGGCGTCATTCAACCACCAGAATATCGCCCTGTTGGAGGCGAAATCCGCCAGCGCGACCGAGGTCGGTCAGCGAGCTGAATGTGAAGCGAAGGCGCAGCGGCTCAGGCACTTTCCGCACGACAAAGATGCGATCCTTGTGCGCGAAATCAGTGAGTCCGCCAGCGACCGCCAGCGCCTCGGCAACACCGCTGCCACGCTCGACCGAGAACGTGCCAGACGATTTCACAGCGCCAAGCACGGTAATCTTGACGGGCAGCACCTCCTCGACCACGATGTTGACCCGGGGATTCAGCACCAGGTTGGCGGCCTTGAGGGCGGTGGCGATGTCGTTTGAGGCAGCGGTTGGCGACTTGCCGGCCACGACGATGTCGTTGATGAGCGGGATTGCCATGCGACCGTCCGTGCGCACACGGCCACGCGTTGACATTTTTTCGTTGTCAAAGACCTGCACCGACAGCAGATCACCGACGCCGATCAGGTAAGTGGCGTCCGACGCACCTGGCGTGCGTGACAGATACGCATCCGCCCATTCGAACTGGCCGGGTGATCCCGAGGCGCACGCTGACAGCAGACTGACGGCGAGCGCGCTACAGATCGAGCGTCGAGTCGCGCGCACCGCGCGGCTCCGGGCGTGCCAAGGCGAGATTTTCATTGGGAGCAAGGCGGTCTGAGACAGTGCCACACGACAACATTCGATCAGCTTCCGAACATGAATCCTAATCCAAACGACCCGCCAAAACCCTTCGTCAGATAAACGTCCTTGCGGGCGCGGTACGATGATCCAAAGCTGAGTGCCAGGCCGGTTTTCGTCACACGACGCAGTCGCACAGACATGCCTTCGGCTCGAAACGCTGGACCGCGCGATCCACTCTGCGTGCTGCGTCCAGTGACGCCCGAGATCGTCAGGAAGTTACCTCGCAGCGCCTGCAGGTCGTACGACACCTGGCCCGCCGACGTCGTGAAGATTCCACCGAGGCCGAACGCCGGCGAGACGGTGTAGCTGTAGCCGCCGCTCAGGTAGCCAGGACCGACACTGTCAGCAAGCGACACCGAGCCCAGCGGACTGAACGTCGCCGGGCCTACCGTTGCGGCACGCACGACGCCACCGCCGGCGACGAACGCCACATGTCCGAACGTCTTTCTCCAGCTGGCGGCGACGGATTGCAGTGACGTCGTTGCTCCCTGCGTGTCGCCTTGCTGGGCGTTGAGATCCAGCCCAATCACGTTCGTTGGCGACAGGGCGTGCGACACCTCCGCACTTCCCGTGGCCAGAATGCCCGGTATCGCACCGGGTGAATCGAACTGAGCCTGACTGTATCCGACTCGACCCGTCGCTGTCGTGCGCGCCGTGAGCTTGTCCACGATCGACATCGACGACGTGAGCTGCTTCTGCTGGACGAGTCCTAGGTACGGCAGGTCGACCGCCCCAACCACGCCCGACGAAAGTCGCGTGTCGTATCCAACCTGACCGGCGACCGTCACTGCTGCCGTCAGTCGCTTGTCCGCGCTGGCGTTCACACCGTAGGAAAAATTCGTGAGCGCCGAGTTTTTCTGAAAACGATTGATGCCCGCATTGGCGGTGATCGTGTACGTGCTCACCTGGCGTCGCTTGAACACCGAAAGGCTCGCACCGCCTGTTGTCGTGGCGTCGGAAGACGCACCCGGGTTCAGCAACGGATTCGTATCCCAGCCCTGCTCCGCCCCGAGCACCAGAAACCAGAAACTCGGCGTTCTGGTGACCGTGGTCGCTTGTTGCGCGGATAGCGACGTCGACAACACGCAAACAAGAAGACCGCACACGATTCCGACGGGATGCTTCTGGATCAGGCTCAACCACGAACGACTCATTGCAGCGCAGTTGTCGGCACGCTCTCGGTCCGGACCCGATAGCGCGGCATGGTCATCGCAGAGAGGCGACGCGCCCGCGGACGACGACGAATCATGTAGCTGAGTGGCACCGGCTTGCGTCCACCCAGGGTCAGAATCGTGGCGGCGAGGATCTTCACGTCGAGCAGGAACGAGACATTGCGGACATACAGCAAATCGTAGTGAATCCACTGATGGAAGTCACCCGTTTCCCGGTCTTTGCGACAAACCTGCCACAGCCCCGTGATGCCTGGGCGCACCGACAGTCGCCCGTTGCGCCACGGGACACAGATCTGGTTCTCCCGGAACGGCGACGGCCGCGGGCCGACGAAACTCATCTCTCCCTTCACCACGTTCCACAATTGCGGCAGCTCATCCACGTTCAGCTTGCGCAGGATACTGCCGATTTTCGTGACGCGCGGATCATTCGCCATCTTGAATTGCGGGCCGTCCATCTTCTGCTGTGCTGCCAGCGCACGCTGCAGGTCATCCGCATTCGTCAGCATGCTGCGGAACTTCCAGCACTTGAAGGCCCGCGCATCCTTGCCTTCGCGCGAATCACCGTAGAAAATCGGGCCCGTCGACGTGAGCTTCACGATCACAGCCAGCAACGCCATCAATGGCGAGAGCACGAGCAGCGCCGCCACAGCCAGTATCGGCTCGAACAGCGCCTTGATCGTCACGTAGGTCGGCATCGCACGCCGCGGCGTATCGGGGTCTGCGACGCGATGTGGTGCCGCGTGGCGCCGCTGGCCGGCCGCCGCGACGGTCGACACCACATCACCGCTCACCACACGATGGCGCACCGTCGCACCCGGCGCCACAGCGGAGTCGGGAAGGAGCAGCGACTGCGCCACGATGGCGCCCGCACCAATCCTGGCGCCTTCGCCGATCGTTGCCGGTCCGACCACCAGCGCACCTTCGCCGATCGATGCGCCATCGCGCACCATCACCGGGCCCACCAGACGCGCTGTCGGCGAGATCGTAGCCTTCAGCGACACCAGTGGCTCGCTCTTCGACGCGCCGCGATGCCTCGAGATCTCGCGCATCGTCGCCAGCGCACTCACGCGGCGTTCACTCAACGCCAGCGCGCCCGCTTCGTCGTCGAGATCGAAACAGTCACCATGGAATGGCACATCCTGACTCGGGACACCGCTCGACGCGAGCTGCATGCGCAGCCCTTCCAGTGAGGCCAGCGTGAGGGGCAGCGCGATTTGTGCGCACGCGACGGGCACCAGCGACGCCATCACGCCGGACGGAAAGGGCCACGTCACCGGCTCGAAGTAGCGCTGAATCTTCCGCACCCGACCTTCGTCATCGGTCTGGACCAATTCCTTCGTGCGCAGCGTCGGCGCCTCGAAGGCGACCAGATGCCGGACCATACGAGCATCATTCACTGCCGTCGCGCAGAGCGGCCGCAGGTCGATGCCGTCAACCGGGTAGCAGATGGCAGAGACGAAGAGAAAGACGTCGGATGGCGTGAAGCGCTGGATCTCGTTGCCGAAATTGCGCACCATTGTCATCCGATCCACATCCGAGAATCCCTCTACGATCCGCTTCCGGTAGGGCTCATCCGGCTCGAACGACGAGAGCACGATCGGACGCTGCGCGGTGACCTTGAGGACACTGCGCATCAGTTCCCGCAACACGAGATCACGACCCGCCGGGAGCAGAAGGAGTGAACCACTCCCGACCTCCGCGCCGGAAAACGCCGGCCGACTGTCCAGCAGAACGGGAATGATGCTCATGTAAACGATTCGGTGATTCGCGACAATCGGGCATCGGTGCCGATCGCTGCGCTCGAGGCACTGCGTCGCGCCTCGGTACTGCCGCTCGGACGAATCCGCGTTTCCATCGCCACGATCGCGTCCGGCGGTGGCGGCTCGACCGGTGTCGACGAATCCACCACGGTGGCATTCTTCAGCTGATCGCCGGCGATCACCACACTGCGATCGGCCAGCAACGACGAGTCTACGGTGCTGCCCGCACCGATCACGCAATCATCCCAGATGAAGGAGCGTGACACGATCGCGTTTGACGCAACAATCGAACGGGCGCCGATCGACGCCGGTCCGACGACCACCGCGCCCTCTTCCACGATCACGCCCTCGCCCAGCAGCACGGGTCCGATGATGCACGCGGAGCGATGCACGCGCGCCGTGGGATGGAACATGCCTTCACCGACGCGTGCGTAGCTCGGCAGGAACACCGGGCGCTCGATGGATCGCGACACGAGCCAGCGGCTCACGGCGGCATAGCTCGCGTAGTCAAGGACCTTGGCCGACAAGCCGTGCACTTCGTGCATGGCCACATGCTCGCCGTCGCCATTCAAGCGACCGAGCAGCCCTTCCTTGATGTCCTGATACCCGTGCTGCGCGACGGAGGTCAGCGCATCGCGTTCGAAGACGTAGACGCCGGCGGGTTGGCGACGGACACCACTCGCCATGCCGCGGCGCCGGCGATCGAATTCGACGACGACCGTAGCGGTGGCGCCTGACGCCCGATGGGCATCGATGAGCGCATCGAAATCGAGCGTCGGAATAATTGTCCCTTCGATCACAATGAACGTCGAGGCCGTTGTCATCACCGCCGCATCGCGCGCGCATCCGGCTGGTCCGCGCGGCTCATCGTCTTCGAAATACGAGAGCGCCATCGGGCCCGGGCCGCCGTCGCCGAGGACGGCGCGCAGTGATTGCGTTGCGCTGTTCGCGCACAACACGACCGATGTAATGCCCGCGTCGCGCAACCACTGCAACGGATACTGGATCAACGGGGTGTGTGCGATCGGCAGCAACGGGCCCCGCAGGACACGCTCGAATGCGCCATCGCCCCAGTGATGCGTTCCCGCCAGCACAATTCCGCACACGCCGCGCGCATGACGCAACGCAGCGCCATCCGGCAACGACGACTTATCGTCTCGCGATGCGGCGGAATCGCGGTTGATCGGCAGGAACGTCACGGACGGCACCTATTCGAAACGAGAGAGACCGGGACACGCACTGACTGTCCGACGACCGCGCGTGAGACCGTGGCGGACACCGGGATACGTACGCCTAGCAACCGCTCGCGAACGCGCGCCACGCGGAAAGACGTCTGCGCCGTCTAGTTCGTAACTAGGCTCAAATCTATGTATTCGCCAACCTTCGGGCCTGACGTCAACATCCCACCGGACAAGGGGCGAGCAGACCCCCGAGACTCTCGCGACGACCCAGACCACGAAGCTTCGTCGTACACGAAAGACGCACCGCACCGTCAAACTGACTCAGCCTGCACAATCCGTCAGATTCCTGCACACTCCGGCAGCATTCGTGTCAGCTTTTCTCAGTACATGAAGCTTAACCAATGAAGGATGTTTCCGAAAGATGACGATTCGTGCCGAATGTGCAACAATTTCGCTGTCGTTATGCTGCTTTCGCGATGGCTTTCTCATTAATGCGACGCGCAATGAAGCCGTTTGCGTTCGCAATCCAGCTGCCTCGGCGAGTGGGCGACGTCCGGCGAGCGTCTGAAGCGGCGCTGGACAATCTGAGCGACAGGTCCGACTTGTCATCAGCTGAGGCGTCGCTGCGGCACCGGTGCGCTGCACGACGCGCGGCCAACCGAACAGATCAGCGCGACAACAGTCTCGCGTTCGGAGACCACGCCCCTGTCTCGATGGCAAGCTTTCCCGCCAGTGCCAGGCCCAGCGACAGCATCATGGTGTTCAGCGGATCGACGATTCCGACGTCACCCCACGCCTGATTCACGTAACAGAGTGCGATCGCAATCACCGTGGCTGCGCACGTTCGCTCGCTCGTGGTGCGTGCAAAGCGATAGCTGCGCGCCGCGAGAAAGATCCCCACCATGATCGGCATCCAGATGAACGCAAAGCCGACCATGCCCGACAGCTGAAGAATCCAGAGCACGCTGTTGTGCGCGACGGTTCGATATTCCTTGAAATCCTGCGCGACCGACGGAAGTTTGACAACTTCTTCCCACTCCTTGCCGAATCCCGTTCCGATGACACGGTGCTGCTGGAGATTCCACACCAGATTCTGCATTTCGAGTATACGCCACTGGCTCGAAGGGTCCGCGGTGTTGGCGATGCCCATCAGCGTTGCGCCGGGCTTGAAGATGCCCGTCTTGACCTTGGTCGCGATGCCGAGATAAATCGCGATGAACGGCAGCATGCAGAGCAGCGCGAGGTTCGCGCGTCGCCGCAGCATGCCGTTGACGGTCATGTAGAACACCGCGATCGACGCGACCAGGCTGACCCACGCGAGCCGGCGTTCGTTGACCACGATGCCGACCAGCATCCAGGACACCACCATCGCCATGCCAAGGAATCGCGGCCACGAGGGCGCGTGCGCCCATGCCGCGAACCACGCAAAAAGAATCACGACGAAGAGCACCGTGTCGCCATGCGACGTCATGTAGGACGACACCACGCCGATACTCCACGCGTCCTTGTTCAGGAAGTACACGCCGAGCGCGATCTTCAACGTCGCGGCGACCGTCGCCCAGACCGCGAGGCGGCGGAAGTCGCGGGAATCCCGCAGCGCGTAGCTCAGGACGATCGTCTGCAACGGCAGCACGATGAACGGGCGCAGCTGAAACACCGACAATTTCGCGCTCCCGCCGGTGGCGATGCCCCAGAGCTCGAGGAGCAGCGCCGTGACCAGCTCGAGGCCCAGGAACACGAACAGGACGCGCGCGCCTGGCACACGACCTTCTGCGTCGATCCGCTCTCCGCGCACTTCACGGATGGCCAGCAGCACGAACAGGCAGACAAACGCGAGCTCGATTCCTGTGAACGACAGGATGCTGATCCCCGTCACGGTTTTCAGCAGCCCGTTCACTACCTCTGAGCCAGGCTTCATCAACGCAGTGAACAGCGGACCGCTCGCATATGGCGGTGTGAAAAAGAAGAACTGTGCGAAGACCACGACCGACACCGTCCGCCGGACGGGCTGCGACCACACGACCGCACCCACGATCACAGCTACCACGGGCACCTGCGCCGCGACGAGGTTGCCCGTCATGAGCATGATCAGCACACTGATCGCGACGACAATCACCACGCCCTTCATCGCACGGTTCGTCGTGCCGCGCTCGGCGCGCGCCAATCGTGGCGGACGCACGCCAGCGTCGGGGCCAAGGCCGGGCAGCAGTGCCGGGATCGACGGCGGCCGGGTCGGGGACGTCATGACGTCACACCAGTCACTAGTAAAGGAGCCGGAAGACGGCGAGGATCACGACATAAATGCCGACCCACGCCGTCATGCCGAAAATCGCGCGACGCAGCCCCAGCATGGCGTTGGGGTTCCTGGCGCTGCGAATCGGCAACACGAACGTCATGATGACGAGGGACATCAGGAGCATCCTGTTCATTCAGGCGCTCCCTGCTGCGAAGTGCGGCGTCGCGGTGGTCGTGTGCGCGAGAACGAGCACGGTCACCTCTTCTTTACATGCAGCGCAACAGAGCCGAGGAAGTAGTGCTTGCCCACGCTTTCGATCGTACGCCGGGTCTCGTCGAGCAACGACTCACCCAGTGGCACCGCGAGCAGCGCAGCGCCGGCGTGCCTGGCAATCGGAATAGACGCCGGATTCACCAGCGGACAGTCGAGCGCGATCACCAGCTGATTCCCGTTCGCGAGCGCGCCGCTCATGCTGGCGATGATGAGATCCACGGCTTGCGGGGCCGCGCCCGTGGCATCGACAAGATGCACGGCGCCATCGTTGAACATCCGACCCGCCGCAACGAGCGCAGTGGCCGACTCGAGGCCGCTATCGCCTGGCCGCGCCGGAATCACTGCCAGCAACGTCCACGAATATCGCTGAATGGCAAACCAGAGCTGCGCCCATTCGTCCGTGGGCGGATGCGCCGACTCTGCCTTCGTGATCTTTCGGCCCACTTTCCGCTGCGTGATTGGCGCAAGCGCGGCCCCGTCGAGCTGAATCAGGCCGGATTCGAGCAGCGCCAGTCGCAGGACCGGATTCGCGATGCCAATCATGGCGTCCGGGCTCAGCAAACCCGTTGCCGGCAAGGAGATCAGCTCGGCGCGCGCAAGGCGCGGCAGAATCGACTCCATCAGGTCGACACGGATTTCATCGAGCGCCGACGCGCTCAGCGGTGGTGCGTCAGGTCCGGTTCGGACGCGCTCCTCAGCCGAGGCCTTGTCAAGAAAGCGCGTCGCGATCTCTGCAACCGGCGCAGTGCCGTCGATCCGCACCGTGCGAACAATGGCCTCGAGACACATGATCATCGAGCGATCGCGAATTTCGAGCCGATCCCAGATGCGCGCCACTGGCTCGGGCAACGACTCGAACTCACTGGAGCGGTGCCCGATGCCGTTCGCGCCGACGAGCGCGGATGCTGGCGACGACTCACCGTTCGCCGCGCCCTTCTTCATCTCAAATGTGGTCATGCGACTCCAATCAGTCGTGCGCAATGAAGGACGCCGCTCATGTGGTGGCAGCCTCACCCAGAACAGGCACACCAATCACACGACCGATCTGCCATGATTCGAGCACCTTGCCGCTGGCGAGGTCGAGGCCAATCGCCGTCAGTACAGCCAGCACCGCGCCGACGAGCGTCGCGACGACGAAGATGACCGTCGCACTCGTACCGATCGGCTCTTTGGGAACCATGGCTGGAATCAGCACGCCGTACTTGAACTGAAATGTCGCGCGTACCGTGAGCAGCTCGATTCGAGCGGCCTCGAGGCGCTCCAGCATCGCCTGGTACGAACTCAGCGCGATGCGCAGCCGAGACTTGCCGTACTGCTGCTTTTCCTGCACGATGGAATCGACCCGCGCCGTGGCAAAGTTCCGCAGCGCCGTCGCGGCAAACGTTTCGTCGATACCGCTGTTCGCGCCAGCCGAGGCACCAGAATTCCTGCTGAGCCGCGCGACGGCGATGCGCTGCTCCTCCGCATCGCGCCGCAGCTGGGAAAGCTCAGGCGGTTCACTCTGGAGCACGCGGATCGACTGCGCCGTGTTTTCGACTAGAGGATGCGCCGGACCGTACACGTTCTGCTGCTCCGACAGCGTCGCTTGCAACTCGGCCAGTCGCCGATTGCGAAACTGCTCCGCGTCAGCGAGCGCCCGTGTCGTGGCCTCGAGGCGGCTCTGCGCAATGACGAGGTCTGCACTCGGCCCCTGATACGTCGCGACGCGACTTGGCGTCGGATAGAGCCGCATTTCCTCAGGCGTAAGCGCAACACGCTGTTTTGACAGTGTGTCGAGCATTGCCTGAATATCTTTTTGCACGTCCAGCGCACGCTGCTCGAGGATCGCAATGCTGCCCGCGACCAGTGACACTTCCTGCGCCTGACGCTCCTTCAGAAAGAGATTCTGCGTCGCGTTCACGATACGCAGCGCATCCTCAGGATCACTCCAGACGGTGCCGATGATCACCGTGCCGTCAGCCGCGCGCACGTTCATGGACGCGCGCAGCTGCCACACGAACTCTTCCATCTTTTCTTCGGGCGTCAGCGGAGCATGCAGCATCGCTCTGAAACGGTTGCGGAGCCGGCCCAGCTTGCTTCGCTTTGCCTCGGTCGAGCGCATCAGATCTGTCGACTCGATGACCTTTTCCAGGTTCTCGCGCGTCAGGATCATTTCCGGCGCGAGTCGCGTCGGTGTGTCGGCCTCGTCAGACATTCGACGGGACGGGTTGCCAAGCAGCGGCATGACCACGTTGCGGTCGGCCAGCAGCTTCGTTTCGGTGTAATATTTTTTCGAGAGCAGGAGCTGACTCAGCACAGCCGCCAGCACGAATGCGCCGGCAACGGACAGTGTCGCGACGCGATGCCGGAGGCATGCGTTGATCGCGAAATGGAACAGGTCCCGCACCAGCTTCAAATCGATCAGCGGTTCGCTTTCGGGGCCGCGACCTGGGCCTCCCGCGGAACCAGCCATCATCTCGTACTCGCGATAGCTCCGAAGCTCACCAACTCCTCTCGGCGGAATATTTTGCAGCGAATTCATTGGAGAGGATGGGATGAGTCAGGATCAGGATGTTCCGACACTATGCCGGACAAGCGAAGCGAAACCACGGCCCTGCTACACGCACAACAAAACGGACTCCACGCATGCGCGGGGGCCCTCGAATTGAATTCGTGCACAAACCGTAGCGCAGCCCGACATCCGGAACATAACAAAATTATATGACAGAATGCTAATGTTCAGTTCGCTCCGTCGGATTGCCGACATGCCCGACGGCGCCCGTAGAGTGAGCCCGAGGCCACCCATGACACACCTTCAACTAAATCAGCCCTGACATAGCCAGCAATGCCTTTGCCGGGCATGACGTTGCGCCACGCTTTGGCACGGCTCGATATCAGCAGAGAGACGCATCAGCGTGCCTCGCGTCACGACGCTGGCGCCGGCGGCTGAACCGCCGCACGCCCATCCGGACGAAGCAATAACGCATCACGCACCGCTGTCACTCTCACGTCCGTCCATGTCCCTGACGTGGCGGCGATGCTTCAGCGTCAGGCGACGGGCTCGGCGAGCACGTCGCGCAACGCGGGCCAGGCGCCCAATTCGTCGCGCGCGCCTTCCAGGTAGTGCACGTTGTACAGCGCGCTGAGCATGTTCAGTCCGAGGCGCTGCGCAGCCCCACTCGGCAGCGCGTACAGCACCTCGGCGGCTCTACGAAGCGTGCCGCGGACCACTGCACCGCGCCGCTCATTCGGCAGCACAAAACGCGCAAGAATCCGGGTCGCACGCTGCCGCGACAGGAACAGGTCGCGCAGACGCGTCCACGACGCATCACCCCGCTGCGCGCGCACGACATCCAACTTTCCGTAGGCGTACGGCACGCGAAGCCAGGACGCGAACGTCCGCGTCGGCCGGTGGAGCGCACCGAGGTTCGGATCGAAGCGAAAATGGACCTTGCACTCACGTTCCAGACGCACGGCAAGCTCGACATCCTCTTGACGGGCAAACCCTTCATCGAATCCGCCGACACGCAGAATGTGCTCCCGCCGCACCGATGCGTTGCCGGTGTAGAAGTTGTTCGGTCCGCAGTCGTCGTCCCTCCACACGCCAAGCCGAAAGCTGCTGTATTGCTTCTCGAGCATCGCGTGCTCCCACGCGATCCATACCGGCTCAGAGTCGCGGCGCTGCGGATCGGGCGACATCGGTCCGATCAGCACCAGCATCGGGTCGTCACGATGGCGCGCGGCGTGCACCGCGAGGCACTGCGGCAGAGGCTCGACATCGTCATCGAGAAAGGCCACCACAATTCCGCGCGCTTCTGCGACGCCGCGATTGCGCGCCTTGGCCGGCCCACCGTTCGGCTGATTCACGACCCGCAGCGCATACGGCACATCCGATCTGGCGGCCCATTCAGCAAGGCAGCTGTCCGTACCGTCGGTCGAACCGTCCGACACCACGATGACCTCATAACCGCCAGACACTTCATGCTGCCGAGCAAGCGCGTGTAGCGTCACTTCCAGGCTCGCGCGCCGATTGAAGGTCGGAATCACGACACTGAGGAACGGCACCGTCGCAGTCGCAGAATCGCTCACGTGCCGTCACCGCCAGCATCGCACCGAGAAAGCCGCGCCGATGAAACACGACACTGCGCGTCGAACGCGCAGTCACCAGTCGCGGTCATTGTGAGGGCGGGCAAAGCATGAAGGGCGTGCGAAGAGACGGATCAGGAACGCGACTCGGACGGGCGATGTTCAGCGGCCTCGAAGGGCCTCGCGCCAACCAGGATTTCTGAAGCTACGGACGTTGGAATCGCTGCGCCATCGCAACAGCTCGCACTCAAGGCAGCAGACGATTCCGCGCAGCGAAGGTCACGGCCGGTGAACGCGTGCCGTTCCGGGCACATCCTCGTCTTGCATTCCGATGTCTAGTCGATCCACATTGCATCGATCCATGACCCATGTTCGCGTCGTAATCGTGCCGTCGTTCACACAACGCACACTCATTCGAGTGGGCGCGTCGATCGAACACGTGCATGACTGACGCCGTGCCGACACCTACCGTGCTGCTGACGGTCTCGGGCGAGATCGATCCCGCCATTCATGAGCGGATCCTTCGTGGCGAGCGACCACGCGCCGACTATCTGGAGATGGCCCGCGGCTTCAATGCCGACCTTCTCGACTACAGCGCGGCGCGCGCAGGCGGTGGCGTGTTCGGTCGCATCGTCGAGCGCGTTGCGGGACGCAATGCGCTGCTGGCGTGGATGTGCTGGAGGAACCGGGGCCGTTACCGGGTGATCATGACGGATGGTGAACAGATCGGAATTCCGTTGGCGTTGCTGCTGAAATTTTTCGGCAGGGGCGCCCGGGACACGCGTCATGCGATGATCGTCCACACGCTGTCCGTCGGCAAGAAGATGCTGTTCTTCGACAAGCTGGGCATCCAGTCGCATGTCGATCGCTTCATCGTGTACTGCACGTGGCAGAAAGAGTTCATCGAACAGCGCTGGCAGATTGCGCCAGCACGCGTCGTACTCTCGCCATTCATGGTCGACGACGCGTTCTTTTCCGGAACACAGGTGTCACCCGCGCGAGGCGCCCGCACTCGGCCCATGATCTGCGCCGTGGGTCTCGAACGACGCGATTACGCGACGCTGATGGATGCCGTGCGCGACGTGAACGTCGATGTCGTGATCGCGGCGGCGAGTCCGTGGAGCAAGCAGGACGACACGACGCGCCACGCGACCATACCATCGAACGTCACTGTCAAAAAGTTCACGCAGTTTGAATTGCGCCAGCTATATGCCGACTCGGCGTTCATGGTGATGCCGTTGCACAACGTCACCTTTCAGGCCGGCGTGACCGCGATCCTCGAAGCGATGGCGATGGAGCGGGCCGTGATATGCTCGCTGACGCCAGGGCAGACTGATGTGATTGTCGACGGTGAGCAGGGCGTGTACGTTCGCGCAGAAGACGCCCCTGCGCTTCGGTCAGCGATCGAACGCCTGCTCGACGACCCGGATGCCGCCGCGCGAATGGGGCGGGAAGGCCGCCGACTGATGGAGGAGAAGATGAATCTCGAGCACTACGTCACGGGCCTGCGCGCGCAGGTGAATTCGTTGTCAGACGCCAGCCGGTAGGCTGCTCCCGAGACGCGTCTGCCAAGCCCAGGCCGAGGCCATGATTTCGTCGATCGAACGCGTCGTGCGCCAGCCAAGCAAATCCGCCGCCCGCGTGCCTGACGACCAGATCTGTTCGATATCGCCCGGACGCCGCGGCGCCATTTCGACCGGGACAGTGACGCCCGTTGCGCGCTCGAACGCGGTCACCGCCTGCAGCACGCTGACCCCGATTCCCGTACCGAGATTGATTTCATGCAGGCTCGGCGATGCACGCAGCGCCAGCGCAACCGCCGCCACATGCGCCTCAGCCAGATCCATCACATGGAGATAGTCGCGAATCGCCGTGCCGTCGGGCGTGGCATAGTCGCTGCCGAATACGCGCAGGGTCTTGCGCCAGCCCGCCGCCGTCTGCGTGATGTACGGCACGAGGTTGTCAGGAGTCCCGACGGGCAACTCGCCGATCAGCGCAGACGGATGTGCACCCGCGGGATTGAAGTAGCGCAGCGACACGACATGTGAGAGTGAACGGTCGCCGTCGCCAGCCTGCGCATCGCTGAGAATTCGCTCGCACATCTGTTTGCTGGCGCCGTATGGCGACGCTGCCGCCTTCATTGGTGACGATTCGCTCACCGGCAGCGTATCCGGCTGGCCGTACACGGTGCACGACGACGAAAACACGAGGCGTCGACAGCCAACCTGGGCCATCGCACTGATCAACGACACCGTTCCACCGACATTGTTTCGGTAGTACAAAAGCGGATTGGCCACCGACTCTCGCACACTCTTGTAGGCCGCGAAATGAATCACGGCGTCGATCGGTCCGCTCCGCGTAAACGCCGCAACCAAGGCGGCCTCATCGCAGATGTCCACCGGCACGAGCGTCGCGCGTTCTCCGAGAATCGCCGCAATACCGTCGAGCACCTGAGGGTTCGACCGCCGCAGGTCATCGAATATCGTGACGCGGAACCCTGCGGTGTGCAGCGCGATGACAGCGTGAGACCCGATGTACCCTGCGCCACCGGTTACGACGATGTGCGCTGCGTCAGCTGCTGGCATGCGAAAAAAGTAGGGGAATTGTGATCACAGCGTCCGGATAACGCGTGCTGGTTGCCCGACGGCAAGCGAGCGTGCGGGAATGTCCCGCGTCACGACACTCCCGGCGCCGATGACACTGCCGGCGCCGATCGTGACGCCCTGCAGCACGATCACGCGCGCACCGAGCCAGACATTCTCTTCGAGCACGATCGGTGCCGATCCAGCCGGTTCGTTGCGACGCTCGGGCTCGAGTCTGTGGTAGTTCGAGTCCATCATGATCACGTGCGTGCCGATGTTGCACCGGGGACCGATCCGAATCAGCTCATCGGCGGAAATCGAGCAACCATAGTTGATGAAGGTGCCCTGTCCGATTTCCAGCACACCATTCGGCCCCGTCCCAAGCTGCGTCTTGGCCATCGTGGCTGAGACTCGAACCTGATCACCGATGACTACGCGCCCGGCTGACATGATGGTGGGATAACCCCACACGCGGACGCGCGCGCCGAGTTCAGTGTTACGAAAGCACCAGCGCGCGCGGAGCACCGCTGGACCGTCGTTCCAGATACTCGAGATGAGCGCAGAGAACGAGGTTGGCATTGAACGTGGAAAGTGCCGGCGCAACCCGCGCAACGACACATCAGTTTCAGACAGAATAGAGCGTGGGATAGTCATGTCTGGCTGACGACCCGACGCGAATCGTGTCACGCGCGCCGCCATGAGAATGCATAAATCTAGCGCACATCGCGCAGTGCGTCGAGCGTCGTCCGTTCACACACGCGAATCGAGCGCGCAGGTGCGGTACCACACACGCCTGCAAGCCTATTGCGCGCCGTCCATGCGCAGGACGGCTGGCACGGTGCGCAGCAGAATCATCGCATCCCGCGCGAACGACCACTCAGCGATGTAGTCGGCTTCCATCTGCACGACATCCTCGAAGTGCACGATGCGATTGCGGCCGGAGACCTGCCATGGACCGGTGAGGCCGGGTCGGACATCGAGTCGCACGAGATGACGTTCCGTGTAACGCGCCACTTCATCCGGCAGCGGCGGTCTCGGTCCGACGAGCGACATGTCACCGCGGAGCACATTCCAGAATTGCGGCAGTTCGTCGAGGCTCGTCCGACGGAGGAAGCGACCCAACCGCGTGATCCGCGGGTCGTGCGCGATCTTGAAGAGCGGTTCTTCGCCGTACACGTTGCGCGCGCGAAGTTCATCCTGCTGCTCCTCCGCATCCGCGATCATCGAGCGAAACTTCCACATGTGGAAGTGCCGGCCTCCCTGCCCCACGCGCACCTGTCGGAACAGCGCCGGCCCGCGTGACGTGATGCGCACCGCGATGGCGACCAGCAGAAACAGCGGCGCCAGCAGGAACAGCAGCGGCAACGAAATGCCGATGTCGGTGGCGCGCTTCACCACCAGCTGTCTCCCGCGTTCGCCGGCGCGTACCAGTCGCATCAGCGGCTCGCCGTGATGGAAGACGAGCTGCGGCTCGAAGCCGTGCAAGGACATGGTGCGCGGCAGACAGACGACATTGCAGCCCGCCGCATCCGCGACCCGCGCGAGCCGTTCCGCGACCGGATCGGAGAGATGTCCGAACAACACCACCGTGTCGGCCCGATGTTCGTCGATCAGGCGCATCATCGCGCCCGTCGGGCCAAGTGCGCCTTCGGTGGCTTCGATGTGTGTGGTGTCGACTTCGCCGACGAAACGGAACTCGGCGGGATCGGCGAACGCCGGATTGGTGCGGCCCGCGCGCAGGTCGCGGCTTGGGGCCACGAGGATCGCGCGCAAGGCGAAGGCGGCGCGTGGTCGGATGCGATCGACGACGATGTCGAGCGTCGCGCGCACCGGCGCCAGCGTGCCCGCGATGGCAAGACAGATGACGGCAACGCCGAGCACGCGGCTCAGTTCAGGTGCCGTGAAGAGCGCCGTCCACGTGACGACCAGCACACCGAGAACGGCGCCCATGGCGACGCTGCGGAAGTGACGTTTGCGCGCGCCGCCGACGTACGCGCCACAGATCGTCAGGCCGAGCAGCACGGCTGCCTGCAGCGGCACGGCCGGCACCGTCCCCTGCGGCACGAGAGTCTCGAGCGTGGTGGCGATGCGGGCGCCGAACCAGGCGTGGTCGCGGGCTGCTGAGAGAATGATGCGCAGGACTTCAAGCGTCAGGAGGTCAACGCCGACGAGCACCAGCACGCGCAGCACCGTCCGCCAGAGATGGCGCCACACGGCGTGTGGCGCACGCGCGTGCAGGATCTCGGGCAGTGCGACGTCGGAGTAAGTCGAATCGCCGCCCGCGCCTCGCAGCGCTGCGGACTCGCCGACACGGCGTCGCGGACGGGACCGTGGTGACGGTGGCGTCGGGGACGTCATGATGCGAAAGACACAACAGCGAGAGCCAATGGCTCAGTCGGGCAAGGCACTCGTCAGGTCAGCGGCTCGAGAGGTCTCCAGCGGCGGATGCCGACCAGAGCGCTGGATGTACGGGAAGTATACCACACAGGCGTAGTGCCGGCAGCGACTCTACGCGTGTCAACGGAATCGCGGTCCGACGCTAAATGTGAACGTAAGATTGTGTCGGTCCGATCGCTGCTCGTCGATGAAGCACAGGCCGGTGCTCCCGAAGAACGCGTTGAGGCGGTGCTGCGCGTTGATCATTCCTGACAACTCCATTCGAGAAGTTCGGAGACTGCTTCGCGCGCCGAGGAAGAGCGACACGTCATGCTTGCACAGGCCGTTGCCGTTGGGCCGCGGGATGGTATACAGAGCATCGTCATCCCACCTGATTCGTCCAGCGAATGCGCCGACGCTGGCGCGGGAGTCCCGCAGATCCAACGCCAACCACTGGCTGTTTGCCCCGGGCCCGACTGCCGCACCCAGTATCTGCCCCCGCTGCGTGAAACCCTGCAGTACGGCCCTGCTCGTATACCAACTTCCACTCGGACGCTCCCGAAACGTACCACTCTGCTGAGTTTTGGTATGTTCGAATTGTGCCAAGAGGGACCAGCGTTCCGACACTTCTTTGGTGGCCTGAGCACCAATGGTGTAGGCTTGCGAGTGACCCGGTGATGTCGCGAAATCCGACAGAGATTCTGGTTGGTCCGCCCGCCCCCATTCTGCCCAGACTTCCGCCCTGTCCTCAGGAAAGACCCATCGCGAGAAGAGAGAAAAAAGCTGGTCCTTTCCGCGGATCTGTGTCGGGTCCTGATACGGTCTATCATTCGGGGTGGGCACGGAACGCAGGATGTCCAGTACGTGACCCCACACATCCGTGCGCGCATCCATACTCGCAAGGACCAGACGCGACACACCGACCGTGAGTCCGAACACACGTCGGGGAGCGAACGTAACGGCTGCGGCAGAGATACTGCGCGCAGGATTCGTTGTTGCGCCGGACTCGAAGAACGGAGACGCCGTGAGTGTGCCGAGAAGGTAGCTCGCCTCGAATGCGCCGGCCGATGACTGTAGCGGCCGAGGCGTCCGAATGAAAAAGTGTCCGAATCCTGCGGCATTGTTACTCATCAGCAGCGCATTCTGAAGACCTGGCCCCCACCACTGCTGCTCGTTCGACAGACCTACCGCGACGCGATCCCAATTGAACCAGACGCTCGACTGGCCAAGGTCCACAGCGAGCAGTGTGCTGCTGCCGAAGCGGCGCGGAAGATCCAGCGAACGCGAGTACCAGTGATACGGTGAACTCCACGGGCTTCGCGGCAGCGGAATCGTCGGAACGAGTTCAGGATCTGTGGGCACCGAAAAATCACGATTCGACGCGCGCCAGATCGTCGGCGCGACGATTGCGCGCAGGCGGTGCCAACTCAGACCGATGCCTCCGGTGACTGACACTGAAATACCCCGACCGGCCCACATCGCACCGTCGTTGCCGGCGAACGGCAGTTGTGAATTGCTGGTGGCGAGCGCGTCAAATTGGAGCAACGAGAAACGCGCCCTTCCCGACGAATCGGTGACGAGTCGAGTCAGTGATGAGGCGCTTCGCATCAGATAACCTGACATCGCGACGCTGTCTCCATAGATGGCCGAGAGGCGCGTGCGGACGTCGTGCTCGGACCCGATGCGATAGAGGGCGCGGACGTCCTGCGCGCGAGATGTCACGCCGCACAGCGAGATGGCAATGGAACAAGCTAGAAATCGATTCATTTCCTTTGTAACGTCGCGACGGTCTGGGGTCCGGTCAAGGCGACGCGCGCGCGGGACACGTGCCTTCGCGATTCGGTTCACGTACATTGCAAGCATGTGCGACCTTCTCGAAATGCTTGGAAAAATCATTCGCACCGCGTTCGGCCGGCACGCGCGCGTGCTTACCATCGGAGTGCTTGTTGTCTTTCCGTCCGTGGTGCCTGCGCAATGGATGATCTCGCGCGGATCCGGTCTCGGCGATGCACTTGGCGCACCTGTGGGCGGTGACGTGGAGCGCCTGGTGCGGGCGATGATGGTCGCGGGCACCATCGAGATGTTGCCGTGGAGCGCGCGACCGTTGTCGGCTGCGGACTTGCAGATCCTCTTTGCTGATTCCTCGATGCGAGGCCGGCCGATCCCATGGCGCAACCGTCGAAGTCATGCGAGTGGACTTCAGTTCCTCGGTCCGTCTTTGGTCACCTCGTGGAACAGCGGCTACCCGTGGGGCGCGAATGATGGCGCGATTGCAGCTGGCCGCGGGAGCACCTCTGCGCTCGGCCTCGGTGTCGCTGGTCGATTCGGGCCGCTGACGTTGATCGTCGCGCCGTCAGTCATCCTCTCGCAGAATGCAGCGTTCCCACTCCTCACGAGGGAATCAGCAAGCGATGCACAGTATCGCGATGGGCAATTCGCCGACTTCGTGGATCGACCACAGCGTTTCGGCGGCACGGCGTACGCGACATTCGATCTCTCGCAGACCCAGCTTCGTGCGGACTTCAAGTATCTATCCGTTGGTGCAGGTACTGAGAACGTCGGTTGGGGCACGAGCGAGCAATTCGCGCCAGTTCTCGGGCCCAACGCAGCAGGGTTTGTTCATGGATTCATCGGCACTCCGGCATCCGGGATTCGGCTCGAAGATTTCGGTACGATAGCGGTTCGCTATTTGAGCGGCCGATTGGAGCAGTCGAGCTACTCACCTGTGCGCGGAAGTCGCACGTTCCAGTCGATCGACGAACCCGGCACTGTCCGACTGGCGACGGGGCTTGCTGCGAGCTGGCTGCCGGCGTTTGCACCACAACTCGAGTTGGGTGCGACCCGACTATTCATAAGCCCCTTCTTCACTGGCGCCAGAAAGTGGCGAACGCTTCGCAAGCCGTTCGAGGGTGTGTTCAAGTCCAAGCGGGAGCGGTCGAACGAGGCGCCCGGCGACGAACTTGGCGATCTGGACAATCAGCTCGGCACGCTGTACGCCCGGTGGCGTCTGCCGAAGCGTGGTGCCGAATTTTCACTCGAATGGCTACGTGAGGACAACTCGTTCGATTCGCGAGACCTGGCGCAGGAGCCTGAGCAGAATGCAGCCATCGTCGCGGGATTCCGCGTGGCGACAGAACGATCAGTTCGTCGCCTCGGCATGTTGACCGTGGAACTCTTCGATGGCGATATCGCACCGATCGGTCGTCAGCGTGATCAAGGGAACCTCTACATTCACATTCCACTGCGGCAGGGAGCCACGAATCGTGGCCAGCTGTTGGGTGCACCGATCGGTGTCGGTGCCGTTTCCGGCCAGAGAATCGAGTGGGAACGGTTTGACAGCACGGGCAGCTGGCGTGTGAATGCCGAGCGCTGGAACCAGCGCTTTCAGCGAAACGTGAGTGTCGGAAGTCTCGTATTCGATGCCCAGAACAAGATTGCGGCTTCGCGACAGACCGTGTTCGACCTCGGTGTCACGCGTCTTCTGCTGCGACCGAATCGTCCGGCGTTCTCTCTCGGCGCCGGCCTGGGCGTGACTGAAGCCTTCAATTTCGCCGACCGACGACTGAACTTCAGGCTGAACGCGGCGGTGCGCGGCTGGTAAGCCGAACGCACCACCGATCACATATCTTGATTCGTGACTACCAACAGCATTTCCTCCGAGCATGCGGCCGAAGTTCGCGCCGGTCGCCGCTTTGAGTTCGGCGCTAACTGGAAGCGATTTCTGTCATCGCTCAACGACGAGCGCATCATGGAAGCGGAGCGCTCGCTTCAGCGATGGCTTTCCGTGGACCGGCTTGATGGCGTGCGCTTTCTCGACATCGGTTCAGGTTCCGGCCTCTTCAGCCTCGCCGCGCGTCGTCTTGGCGCAGTCGTCACATCCTTTGACTATGACAGCCAGTCGGTGGCCTGCACGGCAGCGCTGCGCGAGCGGTACTTCAGTGCGGATCCTGCGTGGACCGTGATGGCTGGCTCTGTACTGTCGGCCGACTACATGCACTCGCTCGGAACGTATGATGTCGTGTACTCCTGGGGGGTGCTGCACCATACCGGTCAGATGTGGCAGGGTATCGAGCAAGCGCATCGACGCGTCGCACCGGGAGGTCTGTTGTTCCTTGCGCTGTACAACGACCAGGGAAAAATCAGCTCGTTCTGGCGCGCCGTGAAGCGCACGTACTGCCACAACACGATCGGTCGTTGGCTGGTGCTTGGCGTTTTTGTGCCCGTGTTCGCGGGAATCAATCTGCTCGCGGACATCAAGAACGGACGTTCGCCGCGCGCGGTATACGTCAACTATGTGCGGAATCGCGGCATGTCACTCATCCATGATTGGGTTGACTGGCTTGGCGGGTATCCGTTCGAGGTGGCCGGCGCCGGCGACGTCCACACGTTTCTGCATGCGCGAGGCTTCACGCTCGAGAAGCTCAGTACCACACCTTCACTCGGGTGCAACGAGTTTCTGTTCGTGCGGAACGCCGCTCCGAATCACTGATACCTGGTGCACGTCACTCACGTCATCACAACGCTCGTTGCGGGCGGCACCGAACGCATGCTCCAGCGCATCATTGCGTCCACGCGCGCGTCAGGCGTCGAGCATCGTGTAATTTCGCTGACGGACGGTGGTGAGGTCGCGGACGAGCTTCGACATGCCGGCATTCAGGTGACGTCGCTCGCGATGCGGCGCGCCGGTTCCTGGCCTGACCTCATGGCGATCGGGCGACTCGCGTCGCTGTTGCGGGCGGAGCCGCCGGACATCGTTCAGGCGTGGATGTACCACGCAAACGTGCTGGCGGGGATTGCGGCACCTCTGGCGGGCCGCGGTCGCGCGGTCTGGAGCATACGCGCTGCCTCCTTACCCAGCGGCCGGGAACGTGCACGCACGATCCTGCTGGCACGAGTCGCGGCGGCACTGGCCGGCGGTCTCGCGAGGGGCGTTCTGGTCAACGGCGAACGCGCCAGAGTGACGCACATCGCGGCTGGCTACCCATCGGACAAAATGCACGTCATTCCGAATGGCTACGATCTCAGCATCTGGCACCCGGATGACGACGCACGTCGCGCGGTTCGTGCTGAGCTCGGGCTGGGGCCGGACGCACACATTGTCGGCATGATCGCCAACTTTCGCCCGATCAAGGATCATCCCACTTTCCTGCGAGCAATGCGCGCCGTCCGGCGCGTCATGCCTCATACTCATATTCTTCTGGTCGGCGTGGGAACGGATCTCGATGCGCCCGAGGTGCGAAGGCTGGTGGAGTCCGAATTGGGATCGCTCGCCGGGTTGAGCGTCCTCGGAAGCCGACGAGACGTACCGCGATTGACGGCCGCCCTCGACGTCAGTGTTCTGTCGTCGATCGATGAGAGTTTCCCGAACGTGATCGCGGAAGCGATGGCATCCGGCGTGCCGGTAGTATCTACCGATGTCGGCGACGTGCGCACGATGCTCGGGTCCGCCGAGGATGTAGTGCCCGTCGGTGACAGCGCCGAACTCGCGACACGCGTGGTCTGGTGGCTCCGGCAGCCTCGAAGGCAGCGTGAAATCGCGGGCATCCTTCTGCGCCACCGCATTGCAGACTCGTACTCCCTCGGCGCGGTTGCAGCGCAGTACGTTCGCTACTGGCGCGCACTCGCTGACGGCGCAACCAGCTCGAGATAACGATCGATAGCGGTCTCGAGCGTGTATGGTCGCAGTACGTGTTCAGGAACTGGCGTCGCGTGTGCCCGTGCGTTGACCGCATCACTGAGCGCCTCAGCGAGCGCATCGACGTCACCGGCCGGAATGAGGGTCCCCCACTTTCCGTTTTCCAGGATTTCAGCGGGTCCAGTGGGACAATCCACGGCGATGACCGGTGTACCGAGCGCCAGCGCCTCGATCACGACCGTCGGCAAGGCCTCAAATACGCTGGACAACACAAATACCTTCGCCTTTCGCATGGATGGGTATGGATTCGGCGAAAAGCCCGGCATCGCCACGACATCGCGGAGCCCGAGCGAATCGCGCAGCGTTTCGAGGTCGTGCCTGAGCGGCCCTTCGCCAAGAATGACGATGCGCGCGCGCGATTGCAGCCGCGCAGCAGCAAATGCACGCAGCAGCAATCCAAAGTTTTTCTGATGCCAAAGCCTTCCGACACCGAGCAACACCGGCGTGCCACCGTCGATGCACCACGCGTGCGCTTCGCCGCCATCGGCACGCGAGGCAAGATCAGGTAGCACAACAGGATTCGGTATCACATGCACAGCGCCGCAGCGGTCACCGAGGAAGTGTCGCAAGTCGTCGCCAGCGCCATGACTGACCGTCACGATTGCATCGGCCCAGCGATAGAACCGTCGAACAAGCGGGGGCAGCAGGACTCGGTCAGTCCATGCGCCGGGATTGGAGATCGTACGCGACATTGTGGTGTGGACGACGACCACCGCCCGAACTCTCTGGCGAGAACGTCGGACAGCCCAGAGCGTCACCAGATTGGCGTGGTCGAGCGAACTGATTATCGCGGCCGGCTTGGATTCCCGTAGATACTTCGTCAGTGGCCCGAGCGCGCGAACAACGCGCCCTGCACGCAGGTCGACGATGTTCACCTCCTGAGGCACCATCGCGAGGAAGGGTCCTCGCCGATCGGCCAGCACAAGGTCCACGCGGTGTCCTCTCTCAACAAAACCGATCGCAAGGTTCACCATGACGCGTTCAGCGCCACCACCTTCAAGCGACGGAAGGAAAATCGCGATGTGCATCAATGTCGCTTGGCCGCTTCGGTAAGGAGCTCGAACCATCGTCGATTGATTGCCGTCTCGGAGAAGCGATCCGGAAGCGACCGCGCTGCGGCACCCAGCGCGCTGCGACGAGAGTCGTCCTGCGCGAGTGACGTAATCTCAGCAGCGAGCGCGCTGACGTCGTCCACATGTATCAGAATGCCATCGATTCCATCCCGGACGATCTCTGACGGTCCGGTGCGGCAGCGTGTGGCAACGGCGGCGCATCCGTGCGCCATTGCTTCGCAGAGCACATTCGGGAATCCCTCGAACCTTGATGCGAGGACAAAAATGCTCGCCCTGGCGTACTCTACAGCCATCGAAGCAGACCGCCCGGGCATCGACACACGTGCTGCGATCGCCGCACCCGCCGCCGTGCGCAGCGCCTCGAGCTCGTGCCGCTGTGACCCCTCGCCGACAATCCTGAGCGTCCAGTCCGGGATCGCGGGGCTGGCCAATGCGAAAGCGTTGATGAGGACATCAAATCCCTTTTGCGGCTCGAGCCGACCAGCCGCAAGAATGATGGGCTGTCTCGGCACAGCTGACTGCGGTGCGCACACGACGGCATTGGGAATCACCCGAATTCTCGTCTGCAGACCGCGCGGAAAAAACGCGCGGAGTTCTTCAGTCTGGATCGTGATTCTGTGCGCCAATCGATATGTGATGCGACGCAGCACAGCCCAGACGCGTCCGATCGGCAGCATCCACGGGTTGTTGCGTTCCGCCACAACCACGGGAATGTTCGTGCCGAGCAATGCGAGGAGGACGAGCACATTCGTGCTATCCATGAAGCTGAGAACCACGTCCGGACGTGACGCCATGATGGCGGTGCGCAGCACACGCAAACGATGCCAGGTAGCGCGGAGCGCAGCCGGCGCCGATCGCGTCGCGTGCAACACGTCCAATGGGACACGAGTCGTGGACGGCGACACCGGATAGAAATCCGATTCGGAATCGCTGAGCGTGACGAGCGTGACCGACGCGCCATGTGTCGCCAAGCCGCCACACAGATTTACCATGACACGCTCCGCTCCGCCGTTCTGCAGCGAGGAGATCACGCACGTGATACGGCACGCAACGCTCACGTCACGTCGGGATGGGTTTCGGCGCCACGGGTCTTCCTGCCGGTGAGGGCTTGCCAGCCGTCTGCATCCGTACGAATCAGCGACTCGAGCAGGACACCAGCGAGCAGAACCAACGCTGTAACAACGGACGTTGCCGTGCCCGCCAGCAGTGTCTTGAGTGCCAGGAATCTGCGATCTGGCTGCGCCGCTCGTTCAGGCGCCTCCAGCACCGTAATCACTGGCGTATCGCGAACTTCTTCGAGGCGCGCCTGCTCATACGTTTCTGACAGCGTGCTGTACAGGCGTTGACGCAGGGAAAGATCGCGATCGAGCCGGTCCTGCTGCACCTTGAGCTCAGTTGAACTCAGAAATCCGCGATTCTGCGCAAGGAATGACTGCACACGATTTTCAGCCGATTCCATTTCCGCCTTGTTCTCCTTTACTCTGCGTTCGGCGAACTCTCTTTCGGCGCGCGCCTGAGACTTTCGTTTCTCCAGATTGAATCGATTCACACGCTCGAGAATGCCCTGTGCAACCTGCACCGCGACGGCAGCATCCGGTAAGCTGACCGAGATTCGGACGATGTTGGTCTTCGGATCAGCTGAGACCGTCAATTGCTGCGACAGGCGACGAATGGCGTTGTCGATTCGCACTGCAGTCTCCGCGTCACGCACACGGAGGACTTCAGCCAATGAGACCGGCCCGCCCTCAACGGAGGTGTAGGGTGCGAGCACGACATCGCGGAGGAGTTCACGGGATCGAATCAATTCCGCGTAGAAGAACACGGACTGCGTGCCATCGGCGAAGGGAACGCCGACGCCGAATTGCGCAGCGAGGCCACTGAGTCCGCTAGGTGCATTGGACCGGCGTTGCTGCGGCGTCAGAGAACTTCGCGAGGTCCACGTTCTCGGCCCGAGCATGGTCACAGTTGCGACCAGCGCACCCGCGACGATCCCCCATCCAATGATGTGTTTGGCCCCATGGCGAAGCACGCTCAATATGCCGAACAAGGTGAGCGAAGTCGCGTCGTAGCCTGTGTGTTCCGTTTTCATGGTCGGTCGCGATCCGACGAGGGGTGCGCGACGAAGCTGCGCTCGCAGTCGAGCCAGCTTTGC
>JANLPZ010000053.1:0-4750 GCA_031367535.1 Gemmatimonadaceae bacterium | reverse complement strand
GATGAAGGCATGGAAGCGAGCTGGCCGTACGTGCAGCGCCTCGCGCGACGCAGCGAAGAGATCGGCTTTGACCTGACGCTGATCGCGGAGCTGTTTCTCAACGACATCAAGGGTGTGTCGGCGCCGGCGCTCGATGCGTGGTCCACGGCGGCGGCGCTGGCGGCCGTCACGACTCGGCTCGAGCTGATGGTCGCGGTGCGGCCGACGTTTCATCATCCGGCGACGCTGGCCAAGCAGGCAGCGAACATCGATCAGATCAGCAACGGGCGACTGTCGCTGAATGTGGTGTCGAGCTGGTGGAAAGATGAGGCACGTCGGTATGGAAGTATGTTCGATGAACACGATGATCGGTACGCGCGCACACAGGAATGGCTGGATGTGTTGAAGGGGGCGTGGACGGAGCCGTCGTTCTCGTATTCGGGAACGTTCTACCAGGTCGATGAACTGATCGTGGAGCCGAAGCCCGTGGCCAGCTGGTCGCGTCCGCATCCGGTGCTGTACGCCGGCGGTGAGTCGGAGGCTGGCAAGAGCCTCATCGCGACGAAGTGCGACGCGTACGTGATGCATGGCGATCCTGCGGAACGTGTGGTGCCGAAGGTGGCGGACATGCGTGCGCGTCGTGAACGCAGCGGCGCGCGACCGATGCAGTTCGGCGTGGCGGCGTATGCGATCGTGCGTGATACGGAGATCGAGGCGCAGCGTGAACTGGAGCGCATCACCAACGTGCAGCCAGGCTCACCCGGTTACGACAACTATCAGGACTGGATTGGCAACACGCAGCTGGAGCAGCAGGTGTCGCTGCATGACTACTCGGTATCGAACCGCGGGCTCCGCGCGGGGCTCGTGGGCACGCCGGAGCAGGTGGCGGATCGGATCCGCGATCTGGAAGCGGCGGGGGTGAATCTCTTGCTTCTGCAATGCAGTCCGCAGCTCGAAGAGATGGAGCGCTTCGCGGAGCAGGTGATGCCGCTGGTGGGGTCGTCGGTCGCGGCGGTGTCGGCAGCGTGATGCGGCGATAGGTTGGAGGGCATGGCCATCAGCGCTGTGCCCTCCGCCTCGCAACGTCTCCGCTCGATTGTCGGCGGATCAGTCGGCAACCTCGTCGAGTGGTACGACTGGTACGTCTATTCGGCGTTCTCGCTGTATTTCGCGAAGACGTTTTTCCCACCCGCCGACCAGACGGTACAGCTGCTCAACGCGGCGGCGGTATTCGCGGTGGGATTTCTAATGCGGCCAATCGGCGGTTGGCTGATGGGCCGCTACGCGGATCGACATGGTCGACGCGCGGCACTGACGGTCTCTGTGCTGCTGATGTGTGCGGGTTCGCTGGTGATCGCGATCACGCCGTCATACGCCACGATCGGTGTGGCGGCGCCGGCACTGCTGATCATCGCCCGCATGATGCAGGGCTTGAGTGTCGGCGGCGAGTACGGTGCCAGCGCGACCTATCTGAGCGAGATGGCAGGCCAGAAACATCGCGGCTTCTGGTCCAGCTTTCAGTACGTCACGCTGATCATGGGTCAGTTGCTGGCGCTTGGCGTGCTGCTGATTCTGCAGCGCACGTTGAGTGTGTCGCAGCTCGAGCAGTGGGGATGGCGCATTCCATTCGTGATCGGTGCGGCGTGTGCGCTGGTCGCCGTGGCGTTGCGACGCGGCATCGATGAAACGGCCGCATTCACTCGTGCCGCCGTGACCGTCGCACCGCCGCGCTCGGCGATGGCGATGCTGATGGAGCATCCGCGCGCGGTCGCGACCGTGTTCGGCCTGACGGCTGGCGGTGCGGTGGCGTTCTACACCTTCACGACCTACGCGCAGAAGTTTCTCGTCAACACGGCAGGGTTCAGCAAGAACGACGCGACGCTCGTGTCGGCGGGGTCGCTGGCGATCTTCATGTGTGTGCAGCCGCTGGTGGGTGCGATCTCCGATCGCATCGGGCGGCGGCCGGTCCTGATGACATTCGGCGTGCTCGGCACACTCGGCACGCGACCGCTGCTGACAGCGTTGTCGACGGCATCCGGCGTCGGCATGGCATTGCTGCTGCTGACGGCAGCGCTGCTGGTGGTGAGCGGCTACACGGCGATCAATGCGGTGGTGAAGGCCGAACTGTTTCCCGCTGATGTCCGCGCGCTTGGCGTGGCGTTTCCGTATGCCGTCGCGGTATCGATGTTCGGTGGCACGGCGGAGTATCTCGCGCTGTGGTTCAAGAACATGGGGCACGAGGGCTGGTTCTACTGGTATGTGTCGGCGTGTATCGCGGCGTCGCTGGTGGTGTACGCGGTGATGCCGGAGACGCGACACAGCGAGACGATGCGCGACCAGTGAGCGGGCATCTGTGGGTGTCGATCGTGTGGCGAACTGTCGCGCTGCTGTCGCTCGCGGCCGCCTGACGGCGGACATCGAGTATTCTAACCAAACGCTCGTCCAACCTGATCTCTTCGTGTTTCCCCGCATTCCCGGCCGGAAAATTCGTGAGTGGGCTGATGTCCATCCGCTCCAGTTGGTCGCGGACGTGCTATCACCGTCGACGAAACAGCGAGACCGGACGGTGAAGCGGGCGTTACATCATCTCAGGGGATTCCCGAGTATTGGATAAATGATCTTGATGCGCGCACGATCGAGCGGTGGCAGTCCGATCGGTCGCAAGCGGAAGTGGTTGCGACGACGCTCACCTGGCAACCACTCGCCGCGCGCGCTCCGCTATGCATCGACGTCGCCGAGTACTTCCGCGCTGTGCTCGACGACCGACATCGCGTTCACACTCTGCGGTGACTCCAGCATCGCAAGCCGCGTCGGGGCGATAGGGCGGAGGGGTCGGGGAGTCCGTCGAGATCGGGCTTTCTGTCATCGCGGGCCATCGTGAAAACTGCTTGGGTGGGGAGCGCACGGAGTGCACGGAGTGCTGCAAGCGACGCATTCCGTGAGCTCCGTGCGCCCCTGGCCCCAAGGCTGTCGTACCGCCCGAGCAGCCGGGGGAGAGGCCTCGGTACTTGATAATCGTTCTCAGTCAGCGTTAGTATGGTCTCCATTCCTGTCACCATTTGTCGGGATTGCCGGTTCGACCCTGACGTCCCCTGAGACATGTCGCTGCGATCCTCGACAGGTGTGCGCGCATGATGCTGCCCTCTGCGGTGGGCGCGCGTGTCGCCCTGGTGCCGGACTGGCATGCGCTGATGGAGCCGATGGCGAGCCTGGGTCGGATGCAGGTGTGGGTCGGGAATCCGGCGGCGTCACTGGTGCGCTCGGTGATCTGGGACGAGGTCGTCGTACAGCACTCCCACATCGATTTCGTCGGCGAGGGCGTGCACGCGCGACTCGATCTCGAGCAGTGTGGCGGCGTGTTCGCTGGCGAGTGTGCTGGCCCGTCGTCGACGCCACTGGTGCTGAGTGTGATTGATCATGTCGGCGCGTCGGCCATGGAGTTTCGATTCCCGGCACGGTCGCGACAGGGCTTCGAGACGCTCGTCCGCGCGTATCGCGTGCACGATCGGCCGAGTGGCGGGCGACGCGCGCCGATTCCCTGCGTGGCGCGTCCGAACGATGACATCGATGTTGCAGCGTTGCGTCAGCAGTGGGATCAGCTCGGTCGCTGTCGATCGATGCATGCGCTGCTCGATGAATTCGGTGTCACCTTCGGTCAGTGCTGCCGGTTGGCCGGTGGGAGTCGTGTGCGCCGACTCAGTGCGGATATGGCGCACGCTCGACTACTTGCTGCGGAGGAGCAGCGCATCCCGTCGATCATTCGTGTGCACAGCCGGGCCGCGACGGCGGCGCACATCGGTCGCATCTGCGCGACACGCTCGATGGGTTCGCAGCTACATCTGTACGCGTGCTGTGGTTTCGGAGCGAGTCTGTCGTTGTCGCAACTGCGGACTGGATGGGATATCTCACGGCCCGGCGTCACCGCCGCATCACGATCGCTCGAGTTCGTGGACGATGACGACGGTCGACTGCTGACCGTCGCCTTTCCCGGCGACGCGTTTCTCGACTATCTGTAAGCGGGGCGCTACGCGCCGGCGCCTCTTCACCGAGATTGTGGTTTCATGATCCGCATCACGCGCACCGTCCCAGTTCCCGCTCAGCCGGGATATGCCATCGAAGCCGCAGCCAGGGACCGGGGCGTGAGAGGGTCGGATCCCGACGAGCACAGGTAGATTCCGGCGATGCGCGATACCCGTGACCGATACCTGCCCGACCCCGAAGCGTTTCGGGCGGCGCGCCCGCAGCGTGGGCGCATCATCATCATCGCGCCGACACGCGCGGCGTGCGAGACGATCGAACTCGCGTTCACGCTCAACATCCCGACGTATCTCGAAACCCACCACGGCCCGCGGTTACGTGAACTGGCGGCCAGCGGCCAGGGTTTCGGGATCGTCGCCGGAACCGGCACGGGCAAGACGCTCGCGGTGCGGCCGATCGCGGAAACGATTCTTGGTGAAGCGCTGAAGGTTGGCGTCGTCAATCGCGAACGCGAAGCGACGCCGGAGACGCCGCAGTGCAATGTGATCATCGTCACGACCGGCATTGCGCGTCGCTGGTTTCAGGACGGCGACATCGATCATCACGACACGGTGGTCGTCGACGAAATCCACCAGACGTCGGCTGAACTCGAGCTCTGCCTCGCGCTCGGCAAACGCGCACGGTGTCGCTACATCTGGCTCTCGGCGACGGTGGATCCCTCGTTCTATTCGCACTACTTAGGCAGCGGTGACGTGCTCGAGGTGTACAGCTTCGACGAAGCGAAGAAGGCGAA